>JBFZFD010000143.1:0-3979 GCA_041306485.1 Opitutia bacterium
ATGTGCCTCTGTGAGAGGCACAGCGGCACAGAATGAGACCGCTGGCACGGCGGCACGGCGGCACGGCACGATAGCTCTTTAGCTCGCTAGCTCGGCACAACTCGCTCCGCTCGTATTACCAGCCCAGCGTAGCAAGGACCCTGTCTCGGGTAGGGGCACGACCACGTCGTGACCTCGGGCCTACGGCCCTCGGTCAGCGGCACGGCGGCACGGAATGAGACCGCTGGCACAGCGGCACGGCGGCACAGCGGCACAGAATCGAACCAGCTAACCCCGCTAACCCCGCTAACCCCGCTAACACCGCTAACACCGCTGCCTCGGGTAGGGGCACGACCACGTCGTGACCTCGGGCCTACGGCCCTCGGTCAGCGGCACAGCGGCACGGAAATATAGCTCTCTAGCTCGCTAGCTCCGGACGCCTAGGGTCAGGCGTCCCTACCTAAGCCAGATTTCTAAGGAGCTAAAGAGCTAGAGAGCCAACGAGCCAAAGAGCTACCGAGCTAAAGTGCCCCGTGAAGCTGTGCCGCCGCGCCAGCCGTTAAGCCATTAAGCCGTCTAGCCATTAAGCCACCCCGCCACTCCGTCCGCCCTCCGTGCCCCTGTGCCGCCGTGCCCCTTGCGCGACGCGCAGGCGTCGCGCCCTATTTCTCCCACTCGAGCGCGCCGCGCTTGAGTTCGTAGTAGAGCCCGAAGACGAGGACACCTAGGAAGACCGCGGTGGCCGCGGTGATGGCGATACCAGCAGCGAGGAACTCCCGGTAGACGAGGGCCCAGGGGATGAGGAAGACGACTTCGATGTCGAAGAGGATGAAGAGCATCGCGGTCACGTGGAACTTTACCGCGAAGCGGGGGTGGACCTTACCCTCGGAAGGCAGGCCGCATTCGTAGGCCTTGTCCTTGATGTAGTTGCCCTTGGCTCGTTGGCCGAAGAGGTGGCTGACCGCCAAGATGGCAGCAGGGATGGAGAGGCCTAGGATGATCTGCACCAGCACGGGCAGGTAGGTGGCGAGGGACTGGTTTTCGATGACGGCCATCCCCTCCCATCAAGGGAACCAGTCCTCGCTTGGCAAGCGTGCTTGCCGAGTGGGGCTTTCACCTTAATTCCTTCATTCCATGGATCAGCCGAATTTCTGGGTCGCACTGGGGCTGACCCTCTTTGCCGGCCTCTCTACCGGCCTAGGGAGCCTCATCGCCTTCAGCGCCCGCCGTGCCAGTTACCGGTTCCTCTCGGTCACGACGGGTTTCTCCGCCGGGGTCATGCTCTACGTCTCCTTTGTCGAAATCCTGCCCAAGGCCGAGCGTGCCATGGTGCTCTCCGAAGGCGCCGCCCGCGGTCCCTGGCTCGCCATCGGTGCCTTTTTCCTCGGCATCATCCTCATCGCGCTGATCGATGCCGCCTTGCCACATGCCGAGAATCCCCACGAGCAGCCGACCGAGGCCGAGACTGCCCCGCTCCACGCGGGCGCGCCTCCTGTGCCCCTCGCGAAGATGCGTCGCATGGCCCTCCTGACCGCGCTCGCCATCGCCCTCCATAACTTCCCCGAGGGGCTCGCGACCTTCCTTGCCGCACTGGAGGATCCCAGCGTTGGTCTGGCCATCGCCATTGCCATCGCCCTGCACAATATCCCAGAGGGCATCAGTGTCTCTGTCCCTCTCTACTACGCCACGGGTAGCCGCTCCAAGGCCTTGGCGTTGTCCTTTCTAAGCGGACTGGCGGAGCCAATCGGGGCACTGATTGGCTTTGGGCTCATCCAATTTTTCTCCAGTGGGTCTGTCATCTCACCTGCCATCCTCGGCTACTGTTTCGCAGGCGTGGCTGGCGTGATGGTCTACATCAGTATCGACCAGTTGCTGCCGACCAGTCGTGCCTACGGCAAGGGCCATGACAGCATCCTCGGACTCCTCGCCGGGATGGCTGTGATGGCTGCTAGCCTGCTGCTTCTGCGTCCGGTCTGATCAGCGCTGTGCCGGCTCGACGTTGATGATGGGCGCTCCGGGCACCTCTTGAGGTGGCTGTCCGCGGGCAGCTAATTCTTTGGCCGATGTCGGCATCTGCTCTACCAGCCACGGTTGGCAGGTGAACAGGGCCTTCGCGGCGGCGGCATTGACCGGATGGGCGGGATCGGAGTGGCTCACGGTCATCCAACCCGTCGGCGGATTGCCTGGAGCGGGCGCAGGGCCGCGACCCAGCCGGAGAGTAACCTTGGCCCCGCCCGGGAGCGAGAGCTCCGCTACCACTGGCTGTGCGAGCGCGGCCTTGGCGGCGGGGTCGTCCTTCGACACGGCGTCGCCGGCGCGGAGGTTGGCGAGTGACATCATGAGCTCGCCAGCTGCGGCAAGCGTGGCTGCATCGGCGCCCTTCATCGGCTCGCCCGACTTCTCTCTGGTGAGCTTCACCGTCGAGCCGTCAGGGAAGTTGAGCGCGAGGCCGAGCACCTCGTCCGCGTTGACCGAAAAGAGCATCGGGTCGATCCAGTTGGCCGGATCCCCCTCGAGGTGCCCAGAGAAGGTCGTCCGCAGCGCAGCGTTCTCGCCCTCTGGTCGGGCGGCTACGCCGAGCCCGTCATCCGTCATCCGCCCCATTGAAATCTTCAGGGATTTGCCATCGGCACCCTCGAGTTTGATGGCGTTGTCCTCCAGGCCGAGTCGCGCCAATCGGGCTGGGTCGGCGGTTAGGATGCCGGCCGTCTTGGCTGAGCGGAGCGACTGCAGTAGCGGACGTAGGCGTTCGTTAGCGTCGGCGCGCAGGCCGAAGCGAGCCGGCACCACCCATCCTTCAGGAGAGCGTTCGAGGCGCGTGGTCTTGCCCCCCGAGGTGATCTCGATGGCGCGCAGGTCGGCGAGTAGGGCCGCGGGCACGAGGGGGCGCTCGTCAGCTCCTGCGGGCTCGCGGGAGGGCTCGAGCCAGAGAAGGGCGAGGGCCACGGCACCGAGGCCGAGGGTGGTCAGGAGCAAGGTGCGATGGCGCATGATCTTTTCAGGCCGAGCGGCGGCGGCGAAGGAGAGCGTAGCCGATGCCGGCGAGGATGGCGAGCAGGGGGCCGACGAGAAGGTTGAGCAGGGCGAGGCGACGTCCCAGCGCGTCTACTTCCTCGCGGGCCGCGCGTCGGATGTCGCGCAGCGCCTTGCGCACCTCGGCCTGTTGCACGGTGAACTTCTCAACCTCGCGCTCGACCTCAGGCGTCAGCACGATGCCCTTGGTCAGGTCTCCGCCGGAGGAGCGCGTCAGCTCAGTCAGCTTCTGGGCGAGATCATTGAGGAGCTGCTCGTTGCGATCGATCTCGCCCTGGTAGCGAGCCTGAGCCGCGCGCTGCAGGTCTATCACGCGCTCGAAGGGCCGGAGTGCGGCGCCCTTGGCGCGGAGGGCGGCGAGCTCGGCGTTGCCGCCGAGGGTCTCAAGAGCGCCGAGGAGCAAGGCCTGGTTGTCATTGATTGGCTCGTAGACCTGCTGGCCGTAGGCTTGGCCGCGGCGCAGCGAGTAGTAGTCCAGAGCGAAGTCTGAGTCGGCGATGACGATGAGCCGGCCTTCCTTGGCGGATGCCTTCAGGCCAGGCTCCGCGAGGGGCTTGCCATCCTCGCCCTTCGGCGGGCCGTCAGGGAAAGCCGAGCGGAAGGGGCCAGTGACGAGTGCGGCGAAGACGCGTTCGCGGCCATCGGGTTTGAATTGTGCGGTGACTTTCTCGAAGGGTCCAGCGTTGGCAGCGGCGATGGGTACGGTGCCCACGCCAGCGCCGCGGAACCAGGCCAAGGGGCGGAACACTAGGCCCTTGGGGGCGTCGGCCGCCAGCTGCACGGAGCCGGCGTCGAGCACGTTGAGCATCCTGAGGTTGGCGGTGACGGGATGATCGTCGGCCAAACCAGCGGCCTCGATAGCGGCAGCGGGTGGGTAGGAGACGGGCTCGCCGCGTCCGGTGGGCATCATCAGGGAGCGAGCGGCGTCGCCGACCACGACATCGACGGGTACCTCAACGCCCCAGCC
>JBFZFD010000144.1:0-17234 GCA_041306485.1 Opitutia bacterium
ACAGCACCTATGTTGGCGGGCGGCCTGACGAGGGCAGAGCCTACGGGTTCGTCGGCTGGTCTCGCAAGGGCGACAGCGGGACCCTCGTCGCGCGCAACCCTTCGGCAGCGCCTCAGACGCTGCGCGTACCGCTCGACGCCTCCACACTCTTCCGCGCCGCCTCCAAGCAAGCTTGGTCCGGCACCCAGGTCTATCCTAGCTACGGTGCCCTGCCGCAAACTTGGATATCGGGCGAGTCCATGGACATCGAACTACCCGGCTACGCGACAGTCGCCCTCGAGTTGCGTCCAGGCCGAGGCACCGGCGCTATGGTCAAGCGGGCCCCGACCGCGGTCATCGTCGCCACCAAGGAGACCGGTAAAGCCGTGGTCACCCCGGCAACGTTCGTCGACGGGCGCTGCGAGCTACTGGTCATCGGACGTCCCACCCTCCCGGCCGTCCTCATCGACGGCAAGCGCGTCGCCCCTCTCCGACGCACCAGAGGAGCCATCAACCAATTCCCTAGTTACGCCAAGGATGGCATGCCCACCCCGCTAGCAACGCCCTGGGAGATGGCTAGCTTCGACCTCACAGCCGCCCGAGGCAAGCAGCTGAGTGTCGCCTTCCAGGGTCGCAATACCGAGGTCGAGGCTTGGACCTTGGCCGAGGTGGGCGAGGGCTCGACTGCACCTAGCGGCGTCCTCAGTCCACTGACCCTCCCGGGACATCGCCGCGAGACCCATCTCGTCTACGCAGGCCCCGCCGCCCCTACGCCGCCCCTGAGAGCCGATGCTTGGTCCAAGCTAACCAAGGCCGATCTCGAGATTGAGGTCTTCGGTAACAATGGGGATACCCACGGCGAAAAGCTCCTGATCGTTAATGGCCATCGGATCGGGACACTACCTAGCCAAGGAGACTCCTGGCGAACCGTCAGCCTGCCGGTGACCGGCGAAGCATTGGCGAGTCTTCGCACCAAGGGGGCCGAGAGTGTCGGCCGTATCCTCACCCAGCCGGACAAAGGCGACATGTTTAAGGTCAGAGGGCTGCGCCTCGTCCTCGTGCTAGCCGATGGATCGGAGTGGTCGGGTAATCCCTCTGGTGCGCTCAGCAGCGATGCGGATTGGCAATTCTATGAGGGCAGGCGCTTCGAGAAGCCCGCCGACAGCGGAGATATCCGACTCGGAGACTAAGCATCAGCCCAGAATCACGCGTGCGCAGGCAAGGAGGGCCTTCGGCTCATGACGCCGAGGGTCCATCCTGGGAATGGGCCCCGCAATCAACCTCAGACAACTCAGAGCTCGATGGTCCTCCCGGTGCGGAAGGAGAGGTCCGCCGCGGCCACGATGCGCATCGAGTTGACCGCATCGTCCATGTGGGCGGTTAGGTCGAGATTCTCGCGGATGGCACGTTCGAAGTAGGCTTGCTCGCGCTGGCAGAGGCCGTCGTGGCCAGGATCGGCGTCGGTCGGCAGGAGTTCATCCTTGCGGGCGAAGCGACCATCAGGGCCAAGCTCAGCATGGTGCAACCGGAGGGCTTGAGCCCCAGTATGGTCGTCGACACTGGCAGAGTTGCCCTCCGCGGCGCCCTTGCCGGCGACGATGGTAACGGAGCCGCGCGGCCCGACCACGTCCTTCACGAAGAAGGCCTCCTCTGACATCATCGGCCCCCAGCCAGCCTCGTACCAGCCGACGGACCCGTCAGCAAAAGTGACCTGGAGCTGGCCGTAATTGACCATGCCCTCGGGAAGTTCGTCGGAGAGACGAGCACCGATGCCGGAGACACGCACCGGTCGGCTGCCCGTCATCAGGCACATGATGTCCACGTAATGGACGCCGCAGTCGACAATCGGGCTGCAGGTCTGCATCAGCGCGCGGTGCGTCTTCCAAGTCTCGCCCGAGCTCTGCTGGTTGAGGTTCATCCGCATCACCAGGGGCTTACCCAGCGTCTGGGCCACCCGGATGAACTGCGTCCAGGCGGGATGGTGGCGGAGGATGTAGCCGATGACGACCTTGCGGCCGACGGCCTTGGCCTTAGCGACAATGCGCTCAGCCTCTTCAACCGTCGCAGCGAGGGGCTTCTCCACGAAGACATGGCAGCCCGCATCGAGTGCGGCGGTGGCGTACTCGGCATGGGTGTCAGGATAGCTCGAAATGGAGACAGCGTCCGGCTTGGACTCGCGCAGCGCCTGGTGGAAGTCATCGAACTCGGGGTAACCGCCGCCGAGCTCCTCATTGAGCTTGCGACGCGACCCTGCCGAGCGAGTCACGATGCCGGCGATCTCGAAGCCAGGGAGTTTGTGGTAGGCGAGGGCATGGGAACGCCCCATGTTACCGGCACCGACGCAGAGGACACGGATGGGCTTGGACATACGAAAAGGGTCACTCCTTGGCGTCGCTCAGGCGAGTATCGTCCCGGAATACCAGGGCGAAAACAACCAGCAGACCGAGGGCGAAGAGTGAGGGGTAGAGCCAGAACTCGCGGGCGAAGACCATCGCACCGTCCGCCCCAGTCGTGATAAAACGAGAATGGAGCGCGGGGGCGAGGAGGTTGCCGATGAACAGACCCAGGCCGAGGGTAGCCCATGCCACCACTGACTGGGCAGTGTTGCGCAGACCGGCAGGCGCCTTGCGGTCGGCGTAGAGGGTGCCGGTGACAAAGAAGAAGTCGTAGCAGGCACCATGCAGGGCAATGGCGACGAACAAGGCAGCACCGGAAGAGGGAAACTCAGCGAAGATGGCGTAGCGAAGGGCCCAGCAGGCCATGCCGACGAGCAGGATGGTCTTGGCGGTGAAGCGCACCGCCAGGAGGGGGAGGAGGGCGAGGAAGACCACCTCAGAGACCTGGCCAGCAGTCATGAAGGTCTCGGTCTGACTAATGCCCGCGCTCTTCAGGAAGCTGTTGGCGTAGGAATAATAGAGAGCCAGAGGGATGCAGAAGAGCACCGAGAAGACGAGGAAAAGGAGGAACTTGGCGTCACCGAGCAACTTGCCGATACCACCAGATAGGGACGACTTTTCCTCAGCCGCGACCGGCGCAGGGTCGGCTAGCCAGAAGGCACCTAAGGCCATCAGGATGAGCGCGCCGCCGCCGAGCTGGAAGATAACCCCATCGGTAGCGACATCCGGCCCGAGGTAGAGGGGAAGCACACTGCCCAAGGCAACCCCGGAAACAATCCAGCCGATGGTACCCCAGAGCCGGATAGCGCCAAACTCACGTCCAGGGTCGGAGAGCGAGGCCATGACAACGGCATTGAGTAGCGGAAGCGCCGCAAAGAAGCAGAGCGAGTGCACGAAGAGCGTGGCCTGGAAGGCACGCGCCGACTCGGCCCCTGGCATCAGGAAGAGCAAACCACCGGCCGCCGCCCCGAGGAAGGCGAGAAGCTTACGCGGAGAGAAGGCGCGGTCCGCCAGCCAACCTGCGACCAAGGGAGAGATCATCGCGGCGAGAGGCCCCATACCGTAGGCGATGCCGATGACAGTTGTGTCGCCCGCGAAAGCCTTCGCGAGGTAAGGCCCCATTGGCACAAAGAAAACGCCCCACCCAAAGAAGGTGAGGAACATGACAATACCGGCGAGGATGCGGGGAGGCATGGGGTGGATTTCACCCAAGGGCTAGCCCCGCCAGCATCCCGAGACAAGTCCCTTCACCCTCTACTCCAACCAGCACGAGGGCTCTGGGTCTGATTGAGGCCTAACTCAGCGCTGGCCAGAAGCTGGCTCGGAGGACTCGAAGCTGTCAGGACGAGGACCTTTGGGGCTGGCACCTTCGGGACGGGGACCCTTGGGGCCTGCGCCCTCGGGACGGGGACCCTTGGGGCTGACACCCTCGGGACGCGGACCCTTGGGGCTGACACCCTCGGGACGCGGACCGCGGGCTGCGCCATCACGAAGACGCTCAGAGAGGAAGTCCTCCCGGAGGTCTCCCATCTTCTCGAGGGTGGCACCGAGGCTCGGGTCGGCCTTCATCACAGCATCACGCACGGCGCTGCGAAGCTTGGCTCCGGCGACCTTAGACTGCTCGAAGGCGGCCTTAACGGCGGGGTCGTTGCGGGCGCCCTCCATCGCCTTACGCATCTCGGCGAGGCGCTCGGGCGAGGGACGCTCGCGACGCTCGCCCTCGCGAGGGGGCTGGGGTTGCTCTACGCCCTTGGACTTGGCGAAAGACTGCAAAGCAGTGCGCGTGGCCTCCCTAGCCAAATCGGCTTCTGCCCGGGCGGCCTTGACCGCCTCGTCCTCCCTGGCGGTCTCAAGGGCGGCGCGGAGCTTGCGCATCTCCTCGGCGGAGATGCCAGAATCCTTGAGGCGCTGGAAACGGTCGGCGAGCTCAGCGCGGGCGCCAGGACGATCAGGGTCGCCACGGGGAGCCTCACCCGCAGGAGGCCGGGGCTTCTGATCGGGCCGGGTGCGGTTGACGGGTGTCTCTTGGGCGAAGGCGGAGACCGCGAGCAGGAGGGTAGCGAGGGCGATAGGGGTTCGCATGATAGTGAAGGAAGAACCCCGGAGGGACTCGGAGGTTTCAGCGCGGCAGAGGAAGCGCCTCGCCCTTGGCGCGGGAGGCGGCAAGGCGGGCCTTCAGGCGCTCGAGGACCTCGGGGTGCTTGTCAGCGAGATTGACTCGCTCGCCGGGATCTTGGGAGAGGTCGTAGAGTTGATCCACATCGGTCGGGATGCCTTGGACGGCACCGGGGCCATGAAACACGCGACCCACTGTGCCAGTGTAGGGAGCGACATAGACCCACTTGCCTTCACGCAGGGAGAAGCGCTGGCCCGTGGCATGGGAGATGATGTGATCACGAGGTGAATCCCCACCCTTGAAAGCAGCGGAGACATCAAGGCTGTCCAGCCCGAGGAAGGGAGTGGCATCGGCGCCGGCAAGGCGAGCGAAGGAGGCAGGGAAGTCGACCTGCGAGACTAGGGTGTCGGTGACCGTGCCAGGCTTGATCACGCCGGGCCAGCGGGCCAGTAGAGGGACACGGGTCCCGCCCTGATGCTGGCTATACTTGCCGCCGCGGAAAGGCCCAGCGGGGAGGTGGCGGGCGTCGCGGTTGCGCTCAAAGGCCTCGTCCTTGTAACCATCATCGAGGACTGGCCCGTTGTCGGAGGAGATAATGACGAGGGTCTTGTCGGCGACACCTGCGCGCTCGAGGGCGTCGAGGATTTTGCCCACCTGCTCGTCGAAGGCCACGATGGCGTCGCCGCGGGGACCGAGGGGGGTCTTGCCCACGTGTCGAGGATGGATGATGCGGGGGACGTGGTTTTCGTGGGAGGCGTAGAAGAGGAAGAAGGGCTTGGCCTTGGAGGCCTCAATCCAGCGCACTGCTTGCTCGGCAAAGACGTCGCCCATCGTGGTGTCATCCCAGAGGGCGGCCTTGCCACCGCGCATCCAGCCGATGCGGCCGACGCCATTGACGAGACCCATGTTGTGACCAACCGACCAATCCTGGAGGAGGGTCCGGCGAACCGCGTCGGTCTTCAGATCAGGGTCTCCCGGGAAGGCATTCTGGTAACTGACCTCGATGGGGTCCTTGGGATCGAGGCCGATCACGGATCCATCGCGGACATAGACGGTGGGGACGCGGTCTCCCGTGGCGGCCATGATGAAGCTGTACTCAAAGCCGACCTCGCGAGGTCCCGGGCTGATGGGCTTATTCCAGTCAAGTGGGCCGGTGCCAGGTACGTCGCGCGGACCAAGACCGAGGTGCCACTTGCCGACGACGGCCGTGGCATAGCCCTTATCCCGGAGGGCGGTCGCGACGGTCTGTCGCGACAAGGGGATGACCATCGGGGCATCACCTCGGAGCACCCCAGTTCCTTGGCGGCGCCAAGCATACTCTCCGGTCAACAACGAGTAGCGCGAGGGGGTACAGGTGGCAGAGGAGCAGTAGCCCGAGGTGAAGCGGGCTCCCTGGGCGGCAAGCCGGTCCATATTGGGGGTGGGGATGACCTTGGCTCCGTAGGAACCGAGGTCGCCCCAGCCAATATCATCCGCATAGATAAGGACGATGTTGGGCCGGTCTGCGGCAGGAAGGGGAATTGCTAGGGAAGCAAGCAGCAGGGCGAGGAAGCGCATGAGGATTTGACCTAACTTAGAGGAAGGGTGGTCAGGAGAAAAGGTAAAATGACCCGGGCTTGCCAGCGGGCCGGGGCGGGACAGGTTGATGGCATGCGTTTCGCGAAGTATCACGCACTGGGCAACGATTACCTCGTGCTCGATCCAGCGGATTGTCCCGCACTTCCTTCGCCCGTGGACACGCGGCTCATCTGCCATCGCCACTATGGCCTGGGGTCCGATGGCATCCTCTATGGCCCCCTGCCCCGCACCGATGGGGCCTTCGGTCTGCGCATCCTCAACCCCGATGGCTCGGAGGCGGAGAAATCCGGCAATGGTATCCGCATCTTCTGCCGGCACCTTCTCGAGACCGGCAAGGTCCGCGAGGGCGTGGCATTCAAGGTGCACACTCCCGGAGGCATGGTTGGCTGCGAGGTGCACGAGGGCGGCGCACGCATCCGGGTAGAGATGGGACAGGTCTCTTTTCTTTCGGGTGAGATTCCCGTGGCTGGAAAGCCCCGTGAGGTCATCCAGGAGAACATCGAGGTCGGCGGGCGGACCTTCACCTTCTGCGCGGCCACGGTCGGCAATCCCCACTGCGTCATCTTGGTCGAGGCAGCCACGCCCGAGCTAGCCAAGACCTTCGGGCCCTTGCTCGAGACCCACCCCCTCTTTCCCAACCGGACCAATGTCCAGTTCCTCCAGGTGCTCGACCGGGCCAATATCCGGATCGAGATTTGGGAGCGGGGGGCAGGCTACACGCTCGCCTCTGGCTCCAGCAGCTCGGCCTCGGCCGCCGTTGCGCACCGGCTAGGGCTGGTCGGCAAGGACCTCACAGTCCACATGCCAGGGGGTAAGATTGGGATTGGCATCGGCCCGGACAACGCCATCGTGATGACTGGTCCGACCACCCCCGTGGGCACCTTTATGATGCACCCCGGGGTACTGGCTCAGAATGTCGCCCTCTAAGGCGTCTTTTTCCCAATACCTTTTTCGCACACGCCGCGCGGCGCCCTACGGGTGCCCGCGCACTGCCACATGGCCCCCAGCCGCCCCTTACCACGATTGACCGAGGAGGAGCTCATCGAGCTAGCCGGAGGCGTCACCGTGAAAAATGCCAAGGAGTTGGTCCTTAAGGGCGCAGTAAAGCGCGCCACCTGGAAGCACCCCCTTGTCACCGCCTTGGTGAATGACGGCCAACAAGGCAGTCGGGAGGTTGAGCTCGACCTCCAGTCTACCACGTTCCTTCGCAACGGCTGCGCGTGCGATGTCGCCCGTCGGAGAAAGCTCTGCATTCACGCGGTCGCCGCCTACCTCCAGAATGCCATTCAAGAGGGCCTCATCCCGAGCCACCTCTCGGAGGCTAAGGTGGCCCAGCCGACGCTCGTCGCCGCTAAGGGCAAGGAGAGCGCACCCGAGGAGGCTCCGGCTGCCGCCGAGGGCGGGGGGCCACGCCTGCGCTCCCTGGTCCTCTCCACTGCCAAGGGGACGCCCATCGAGGTGCGCTTCCTTATCCCGCCCAACCTAGCCGCGGCCGCGCCTCGCGACCAAATCATCGCGCGCCTCGAGCTGCGCGTGAACGACCGGCCAATCGCCCCTGAAAACCTCGACCGTGGCCGCTCCTGGAACCTCGACGGCCCGACCACCATCTTCCTCGCCATCGTCGAGAACCTCTGCGGAGGCAAGCTGCAGGGCATCCTGCCGCTCACCCGACGACACTTGCGGCAGCTGCTCGCGGTGGGTCGCGACCTAAGTATCTTCCGCCTAGCGAACGACCCCGACGTGCCCCTCGCCTGGTCGGGCGACAAACTCGAGCGTGTCTCCGAGCACCTCGAGGACACAGGGGCAGCGCCGGCTGCCGCCAACGGCTACGAAGAGGATGAGGACGAGGACGAGGGTCCCGGCCGACCCTCCGAGGATCGTGGCGATGACCTCCGCCCTTGGGTCGACGGCTCCGTCAAATGGCTCTGCGTGCGCCTGCCGCAGCAAGCCACTGGCCCGACTGCGGAGCTCCGCGAGCTCCTTCAGCGCAGCGGCTTCGACCTCGATACCGTCTCGCGCGAGTGGCGGCTACGCGGGACGCTCAACGTCCTGAACTTCTTCTCCCGCAACTGGCGCACCCTCCGCGACCAGCAAGGCGCCTATTTCACCCACAACCTCGCCCACTCCCTGCGCAACGTCGCTTTCGCTCGAGCCAAGTGCGACGCCAGGGAGGAGGGTGATGGATTCCGCTTCGCCATTGGCATCGATCCGGAGGGTGCCTCTCCCAAGGTCGTCGCGGAAGCGGTCGCTGGAGGACGCATGTTCTTCTACACCCCGCGTGGTCCGCGGCTGATCTCACCAGAGCTGCTAGATTCCATCAAGCGCGCCCAAGGCCGCATCCTCGGCGATGCCCGCCACGCCAATCGCGAAAAGGTCGACCTCGACCTCGACCTTAAGGTCGGGTACGCGGAACTGGCTAGCGCCGACGCTATCGCGGAGGAAATCCAAGCCGCCTTCGCCCCGCCAGAGACCTGGACCAAGCGCTCGGTCGCAATCCGCAACCTCTCCCGCCTCCAGCGCGCACCCATCGATCCCGACCTCGATGGCAAGTTGCGCGACTACCAGCGCCTGGGCGTAGCCTGGCTCTGGCACCTCCATCGCAACAACCTCGGCGGGCTCCTCGCCGACGAGATGGGCCTCGGCAAGACAGTCCAGGCGCTCGGCTTCCTTGAAGTCGTCCGCCGGCACCAGCCCGAAGAGGGTCCCTGCCTTGTCGTCTGTCCCGCCTCGCTGGTTGAGAACTGGCGCCGCGAGGCCAAGCGATTCACGCCCAGCCTACGCACCCTCGCCCATCATGGCCAAAACCGCCGGAGCGACCCCGAGGCGATTAAGGCCCACGACCTCGTCATCACCTCCTACGGTACGCTAGCGCGTGACATCGGTGCCTTCGGCTCTATCCGCTGGGCGGTGGCGGTCTGCGACGAGGGGCAGAACATCAAGAACGCCCGCGCCCAAGCCGCCAAGGCGGTCAAGCAACTCCACGCCAAGGGGCGCTTCATCCTCACAGGTACGCCGGTCGAAAACTCGCTCGAGGACCTGCGCTCCCTCTTCGGCTTCCTCATGCCGGGCTACCTGCCCAAACCTGAAGACCGCGGGGCCGAAGAGACGCGTTGGCACGACGAACGCCTCCTCGCCATGGCCGCCCCCTACATCCTCCGCCGCTCCAAGGCGGTGGTCGCAAAGGAGCTGCCCGCAAAGATTGAGCAGATACTTTACTGCGACTTCGAAGATCGCCAAGACGAGCTCTACCGCGAGGTCCAAGAATCGACCCGTAAGGCCATCTTCGAGATGGAGATGGGCGGCGCCAGCGAGGCCAGCATCCGCATGGCCGCCTTCAACCAGCTCCTGCGGCTCCGCCAAGTCTGCGCCGACCCGCGCATCCTTCAGCCCAAGATGGAGGAAGCCGACTCGGCCAAGCTCCAAGCCTTCCTCGAACTGCTCGAGGAGTGCCAAGACGCCGGCCACCGCATGCTGGTCTTCTCCACCTTCGTCTCTGCTCTCACCCTCCTGCGCAAGGCACTCGAGGACCGCAGCGTCCGCTACGCCTACCTCGATGGGTCGACCCGCGACCGTCAGGGCGTCTGCGATACCTTCAACGGCGACGACGGTATCCCCGTGCTCTTGATGTCACTCAAGGCCGGGGGCACCGGCCTTAACCTGACCGGCGCCGACACCGTGGTACACTACGACCCTTGGTGGAACCCCGCCGCCGAGGCCCAAGCCACTGACCGCGCCCACCGCATCGGCCAGACGCGCCAGGTGACCAGCATTAAACTGATTGCCTCCGGTACCATCGAAGAACGCGTGATGGAACTCCAGCGCGCTAAGTCCGATATGCTGCGCAAATTGCTCACCGAATCCGACGCCGCCTCGGCCAAGATCTCACTCGCCGAGATCAAGGCCCTCCTTGTCGACTAAATCCATGCTCACCGACCTCATCCGACGCAAGCGACCCCGCTCCGAGATGTCCTTCCTCGAGCACGTGGAGGACCTACGTATCTCGGTCATGCGCGTGGCTGTGGTCTTCGCCTTAGGATTCTTTGTGGCGCTCATCTTCTACCGGGAGATGCCAGAATTCCTCCGACTTCCGCTCGACTGGGCGAAGGCCAAGAGCCCAGGCATGGCCTCCTTCGGCGAGCTCCGCGAGTTCACCTTCATGGGTGTCTGGCATGTCCTGATGTACACCGCTGCGGCGGTAGGCATAGCCCTCGCCTCTCCCGTGCTACTCTACGAGGTGGCGCGGTTCGTGGGCCCCGCCCTGACCGACCGGGAGAAACGCGGCCTCATCCCCTTCTGCCTCGGGGCCCTGTTCCTCTTCTGCTGCGGGGCGGTACTTGCCTTCACCTTCCTGACACCGATGTCCATCATCGTGTGGCACGACTTCGCTGTCGGCATGGGGCTGCAAACCGACTGGCAGGCCTCGGATTACTACGGGTTCGTGGTCATGATGTCCCTATTGACGGGTGTCGCCCTGCAATTCCCCCTCGCCCTCATCATCCTGATGTGGCTGGAGCTGGTCCGTCCCCGCACCCTGCTTCGCTCCTGGCGCGGCATGCTCTTCGGCATCGTGGTGCTCGCTGCGGTGGTCACTCCCATCGGCGACCCCATCACCCTAGGCATTCTCTCCGGCCTGCTCTTCGTCCTTTACTTGGTCGCCGTCGGCATCGGTACCACCCTCGTACGCCGGAAGCGCCTTGCCCGCGGCGATAAAGCGGACCCCGAGGATGATAGCATCGACGAAGAAGCGTCCGATAAGCCGCGCTCGAAGAAGCGTGCAGCGCCCGCGGCAAGCACAACCGCCACACCGGATAGCGATGAACCACTTTCAGGCGACGACTCGGGATTCACGGATGACGATCCCGCCCCGGATGAGCCCGGACGCGACCTGCGGCCGCTTGACTGATCCTAGGGACGGAAGGTGACTTCGAGCCCGACCTGGCGCTGACCGCGCTCACAATTGCCCGGACAAGGGTCCCGCGCATCCTGGATCTTACCGGGAATCTTGCGCCGGATGTAACCCACCCCGCCGCAGGAACGGCAATCCTGCTCCTGAACCACGAGGGCCTTGAGGGTCCGCCCAGCCGCAACCGCCGACTGGAAGGTCGCGCGGGTCACTTCATCGTCAGGCAAGGGAGAACTCTCGACAAAGGCCTGGCGACGCACCCGGACACGATGTCCCTCGGCCGGGGGAATAAGAGAGACAAAGCTGGCCTCGACTAGGCCGATACGAAGCGCGGAGATGGCGCGCTGCTCACCGGGATTCCCGGGGGCGTCGAGCACGACCACAGCCTGAGCCTTGTTGGCACCAGGGGCACACCAGGCAAGGGCGCCAGAGTTTGACCAGCTGGCATCGACCAGCCATCGGCCATCACCTAGGTCCTGCCGAAGAGTGACTCGAAGAGGAAGGGGTGCGCCGGGAAGACGCTCGAAACTCCCCTCCACCAGAATATGCTGCTTGCGGAAGGATACCCAAGCCTTCTGGAAAAGCGCGGATGTCTCCGTCGAGAGGGGCTTGTCGATGCGGGATAAACGGAACTCCATCCGTGAATCCACCGGCAGGTCGCGCTCGGCCTTGGCAAACTCAATCGGGCGAATCCGAACAGCCCCATCCTCGCGGGAAGGCTGGTCGCCCTTATCTCCCTCGGACGGGGCAGCATCCTCGCGGGACTTGCGTTCGTCTTGAGGAGGACGGCCCTGGGTAAAGGGGTCCTCGGGCTCATCCGCCGACGACTTCTTGGGAGCGGGCTGTGCAGGAGGGGTCTCCTCCGTGACCCTGAGACGTCGACCGAAGAGCCCACCCCCAGCGAAGGCCTCAAGGGAGATGAGGAAGGTTAGGCAGGAAAGCGATAGGACCCTTCGCATGTCTAGACATGATACCCCGAAAAAGGGGGAGAGGAAGCCTGAGTTGTCTCGCGGCTTGCGCGTCGATGCCTCGCCGCCAACCTTTCCGCATGGCACGAGCCCCCGAGTTCCCCGAGTTGGCCCCGCATCGCGCGGCGCTACGGGCCTTCCTCGACCGGCAGGTCGAGGCCTTCGAGCCCGAGGTGCGTCCGATGGTCCTCGAGGTACTCGCCCATCCCGGGAAGCTACTCCGCCCCACCCTGCTCTTTGCCACGGCCTTCGACGGCAATAGCCCCTCACCCGAGGTGGTGCGTGGCGCCGCGGTCGTCGAGCTCGTCCACCTCGCCACCCTGGTGCACGATGACGTGCTCGACGGCGCCGATACCCGCCATGGATCGGCTACCCCCAACCGTACTCACGGGGCCCACGCCGCCATACTCTTCGGTGACGCACTCTTCGCCCATGCCCTCGTCCTCGCAGCCGAACTCCCCTCCCCCGAGCTTTGCCGCATGGTGGCGACCGGCGCCCGCGAAGTGTGCTCCGGCGAGGTCTGCCAGACTTTCGCCCGCGGCAAGGCAGACCTCACCCTGACGGATTACCGCCGCCATATCCGACTAAAGACCGCCGAGCTCTTCGTGGCTGCCTGCCGGGCAGGCGCCCACCTCTCGGGCAAGCCGCACGGAGACCCGGCCCATCAGGCGGCCGCCGACTTCGGGCTCCACCTAGGCATCGCCTACCAGATGTACGATGACTTGGCCGACATCCTTCTGAGCAGCGATAGCGCAGGCAAGACCCTCGGGACCGACGCTTCCTCGGGGAAGTTGACTCTGCCGCTCATCCTCGAACGCGATGCTTCCGGCACGGCCGTGCTCGAACGCCTGCGCAAAGGCGAGGACCCTCGCACCGTGGTCGCGCCCGCCCAGTGGCATGCCAGCTTCGAGGCCCTCGCCGCGGAGACCGCAGCTGCCGAAAACGCTCTCAGTCCCCTCGGCACTCGCCCCTCCGCCGCCCTCCTACGCCGGCTTACCGACTACCTGCGCCAAGCCTCGGCTGCCGCGCGCACCCTCTCACCTTCATGAGCCTGGGTCAGACCACCCAAGGCGAGCGCCTAGCCATGACCTCGCTGATGATCGTCCTATCGCTCGTTGCCACCGCCACTTGGGCCTGGCGGGCAAGCTGAGCTCAGAGGCCCAGCCGGGTCGGATTAAATCCGCGCGCACGCAGCCCGTTGACCACTATATAGAGATCCAGCTTGGCGCCCTCGCCGATGCCTGCCTCTGAAAACCAACCGCTACGCATCTCGAGGGCGAACTTGACCTTATCCGAGGTGGATTCGGTCGCCTCGGTGTCCAGCGCTCTCATCTGGCGAATCTGGAGGATGCGCCCCTCCCGGTCGAAGAAGGCGATGTCGAGGTCGGAAGGCGTGTCCTTCATCCAGAAGCGCGCCCGAGTAGGCATAGGGTAGACAAAGAGCATCCCCTGCCCCACCCCAGGAGTGACGCCCGTGAAGCCCTGGGTGCGCTCGGTCTCGGTCACCGCCAGCTGGGCGAGCAGGACTTTTCCATCGAGCCTGAGCTCATGGATGCTAGAGAAGGGAGCCCCAGCAAGATTGAGCGGAGCGGGTTCGTCCGGCTTGCAGGCTACCAAGACCAGGTAGGCGAGTATTGCCATCGACCTCATGTGAGTGAACCTAGGGGCGGAACGAACTAGCCTCAAGTATTTACCCCATCCATCCTTGGACCCCAACCAGCATTGGCGAGAAACACGCACCGCCCTCCACTACGCTAGGGCCGCGCAGACCGTTGGGCTCTGGGAAACAGAGAAATTACTCTGCCAAAAGTACCTCCCTCGTGACGAGCCACTGCTCGAGCTTGGCTGTGGTGGTGGCCGCATCGCCCTCGGACTCTGGCAGGAGGGGTGGAGGCAGGTCAGCCCCACGGACATCTCCCCCGCCATGACCGAGCTGGCCGACGCGGTCTTCGCCGAGGCAGGCTGCCCCTTCCGAGCCCAACTCGCCGACGCCGGCAACCTACCCTTCGCCGCGGAAAGCTTCGCTGGGGCGATCTTTGGCTTCAACGGACTGATGTGTATCCCAGGAAGGGCCAATCGCGTGAAGGCCCTAGCAGAGATCCATAGAGTGGTCCGTCCTGGCGGGAAGCTCCTGCTAACCGCCCATGACCGCGAGAAGGGCGCCAGCCGCGACCGATGGGAAAAGGAGGTCGCCCCTCCCGGCGGCGAGTTGGGCGACCGATGGCACGGTAGTGACTCAGGCCCCGTCTTTCTCCATGCCGGGACAGAAGAGGAAACCACCGCCGAACTCAGGGAGGCTGGATGGGGGGTCCTCTTCACCGCACTGCGCTCCGCTATCGCAGAGGAACCGGCAGCGGTTCACGAGTTCTCCGACGAGACCCGCTGGTTCGTGTCCCAGAGGGACTGACCACCGATTTAGCCTCTCCCTCAGCTGCGACGCTGCAGGAAGAGGCGGATGACGTAGAAGAGGAGCGTGACGAAGGCGGCGAAGAGGGCGAAGCCCGCCTCGAGGTGCTGCTCCGTGGAGAACTGCGTGCGCACCTGCCAGGTCTGGTAAAGCACGGCCGTGGCCATCAGCGCAATCATCGCGAGCGAGAACCAAGTACCGAGGCCAGTGCCCATGACCACGGCGACGACCACCACACCCAGGGCACCGAAGCTGCCTAAAACTATGACCGTGCGCAGAAAGGAGAAGTCGGCCCGCGTGACGAAGGCGGCGACCGTGAGGCCCAGCACCAGGGCGGCGGTGACGCCACAGGCGGGCAGGAGTACTTGGGAGGGCTGGCCCTCTGTCTTGAGCAAGACCATCCAGATCAGCGGAATGAAGAGAGCGACCTGCAAGAGGATGTAACCCAGGAAGCCGGCGAGCTGGAGGGGGCGGGATGCCCGAGAGTAGACGGCCGATTGAGCGACGGAAGTACCCAGCCAGAAGACACCCAGCATCACGAGCATGGCCCAGTTTCCAAGGGCGCCAAAGAGTGAGCCGAGGGCTTCGGCATAGTGGGAGGCGACAGGAACCTCCCCCACCGGAATGACGAAGGAGGACCAGAGCAGGACACCGAAGACCGCGAACGCAGCCGCTACGGTCAGGTAGGTACGACGGTAGAAGGCGGCTCGCTCGGAGGGAGCGGCTTCGGCGACGACAAACGGGTTGGCGCTAGACATACCCATAATCTGCACCGGGGTAACGGTCGGGTCAACCGCAAGTAAGGGAAGCACCTAGGCAATACACCCTAGATGCCGGAGATTGCCTGTCCCCTGCCAAGGAAAGATAGACAGAAGACCCCAAACCATGAGAACCCCACAATCACGCCGTAACCCCAAGCATCCACCCCAAGAGGCCGAGCGCGGCTCCGTGCTCATCCTCGAGGATCATCGAACCCTGCGGGAGCTCCTCTGCGAGCTCTTCCGCGACCGTCTCGGGCTGCGCCCGATCGAGGCCGGAGACGTCGCTGAGGCGCTCACCCTGGCCCGGCGGCACCGTCCCGGCCTCGCCATCGTTGATATCGGCCTGCCCGGATCCAACGGCCTCGACTTCCTGCGCCGGGCACGCCGCGAGATGCCTGGCCTACGCATGCTCGTCCTCTCCTCCATGCAGGGACTGCAGATGGTGCGCGGCATCATCCAGGCCGGAGCCAACGGCTACGTCGACAAGAGCTCCTCGCTAGCGACCATTCGTCAGGCCTCTGCCGCGGTCCTGGCGGGTCGCACTTGGTTCGACGAGCGCTTCAACGCCCTACTGCGCAAGGCACTCAGCCAGCCGAGCCCCGACGCGCAGCTCAGCATCCTCACCCCGCGCGAGCACGAGGTACTCCTCCTCGTCACCCAGAGTCACAGCAGCAAGGAGGTGGCGGTGAAGCTTGGGGTGAGTATCAAGACAGCGGAGAACCATCGCACCAACCTGATGCGCAAGCTGGGTATCCATGACACCGCTGCACTGGTCCGTTTCGCCATTCGCCACGACCTGGTCGACAGTAGCCTAATCTGATCAGAGCCTGACCCGGCCAAGGCCGAGGTCATCCGGTCCCGCCCGAGGGATGCCGAGTGCCTCGGCGAACTCGGGCGGGGCCGGAGAATGGGCGACGAGCCTCACCTTGGCGCCTCCGATGTCGGCAGACAGATCAAGCGACTCGGCGTGGAGAAAGAGCCGACGGAAACCCCGCTCGGTGCCAAGGATTCGGTTGGCTTCAAAGTCTCCATAGGTGCGGTCGCCCAGGATAGGATTCCCATGCAGGGTACATTGCACCCGGAGCTGGTGGGTACGGCCGGTCTTGGGCTCAAGCAGCAGCGTGGCCAGCCCAAGGTCTCGCGGGGCTCGCGCCAGCACACGAAAATGCGTCATGGCCATCACCGCTGGCCCACGAGGGGGAGTCCCTGGTCGTACCGGTTCGGAGCGGACGCCTTCCGCTCCACCTCCGCGCTTGGCCAGGAGGTCGTTCCAGGTGCCGCGACGTCCAGGCAAGGCGCCGGGAGCGACGCAGATTGCCAGGTAGCGCTTGACCACGCCGGCGCGGGCGAATTCTCGGCGGGCGGCTTCGGCCGCTCCGAGGTTGGTTGCGACGAGGATGATGCCGCTGGTCGGTCCATCGAGTCGGTTGATGAGCCAGATGCGACGGATGCCCCCGGAGCCGTCGCGCACATGGTAGCACTCCTCGTCTAGGGAGTAGTTCGCCGTGATGAGGGCGCGCGTGTTATCCTCTGAATGATTAGGATGGGCAAGTAGGCCTTCGGGTTTGTCCAGCGCGACCAGCCCACAGGGGAGCTCTGTTAGGACACGGACCCCAGTGTGAAGCGGGACGCCCTCGAGGACAGAACTCATCGGTAGTGAAAGGTAATGGTGAGAGTCTCATCCTCACCAAGGAGGGAAACCATGTCGGACCTCCAAACATCGTAGGGAGCGGGAAGCCTAACGGCATCTTTGCAGGCGAGAGTGGCGAGCAATGGCACGGAGGAGGAGACCACCTCGGCCTCGGGCACGGTACCATCGCTCTTCAGCCGGAAGCGGATGACCACAGTCCCCGCGGCGAACTCGTCGAGGCGCGTGCGACTGAGGATACCCCACCAACTCGCCTGCACCGCTTCGAGAAGGCGCTGCGCGTAGTCGCCGTAGGTGGAGAAACGTGCATCGAGCGAGATGGCACCCGCCCTTCCGACATCGACAGGGTTGCGCAAGAGCAGGCCCGAGGTGCCGGAGGCGGGATTGGGCTGGACGAGCAAGCTAGGGGGGCGGGGTGGCGCAGGTGGCGTCACCGCCACCCTCGGCGTGCCCGCCTCCGCCACGGGAGGGCTCGGAG
>JBFZFD010000145.1:0-4135 GCA_041306485.1 Opitutia bacterium
GAGCGGCGAGGGAGGGCTCAGGCGCGGCGCTCAGCCATCAGATAGAGGACGGGCACGGCCATTCGGCTGATGAAGAGGGAGGCGATTTCCCCGAATAGAAGCGAAATCGCAAGGCCCTGGAAGATGGGGTCGGCCAGGATGACCGCGGCTCCAATGACCACAGCGAGGGCGGTGAGCAGCATGGGGCGGAACCGGACTGCGCCTGCCTCGACCACCGCTTGCTCGAGGGGCAGCCCCTGCGAGCGTCGCAGTTCGATGAAGTCGACCAAGATGATGGAGTTGCGAACCACGATACCCGCCCCGGCCATAAAGCCGATCATCGAGGTGGCGGTGAAGAAGGCGCCCATGAGTGCGTGGGCGGGAAGAATCCCGATGAGGGAGAAGGGAATGGCGGCCATAACCACGAGGGGTGTACGGTAGTTACCGAACCAGCCGACCATGAGGCCGTAGATGAGGATGAGGACGGCGGCGAAGGCGACACCAAGGTCCCGGAAGACCTCAAGAGTGATGTGCCACTCGCCATCCCACTTCAGCGCGGGACCGCCCTCGACCGAGGGCTGGGAGAGGTGATGGATCTCGAGGGCGGCCTCGGTGGCTCCGAACTCGCGCGCGTCAAGAGCGGCAAGGCGGCGCTGGGCCTCGAGCAGGGCGTAGGCCGGGCTCTCAATAGCGCCGGCGACATCGGCCGTGACATAGGTGACGGCGCGGAGATTCTTGCGATAGAGGCTACGCTCACCCTCGGTCTCGAACGCACGGGCGAAGGCGGCGGCGGGCGCGAGCGAGCCGTCGGTAAGGCGAACGGGGAGCGCAAGGACGGCCTCGGACGACTGACGCCAGGCGGGGTCGAGCTCCAACCGGACCGGTACTGGCTCGGGGTGGACGGCCTCGGCGAGGCGGGCGACATCCCTCCCGCCAGCACCCAGTGCGAGCAACTCGGCGACGGTGGCGCGGGAGACCCCAAGGCGGGCAGCCTCGTCGGCGTCGATCTCAAGCCGAGCGCGACGGTGGGGAGATTCGACATACCAATCGACATCGACCACGCCGTCGATGCCGGCCAGGGTCTCCTTAACCTTGGCGGCAAGGGCAAGCCGGTGGGTCTCGTCGGGCCCGTAAACCTCTGCAACCAGGGTCTGAAGGACTGGAGGACCTGGAGGAACCTCGGCCACGGCGAGGATAGCGTCATGGGCACGAGCGACGGGTAGGAGGCGCTCGCGGACCCGCTTGGCGACCTCATGGCTTTGGTCGGATCGCTCGGATGCATGGACAAGGTTGACCTGAATATCTGCGACGTTGGGGCCCTGCCTGAGGTAGTAATGCCGAACGAGGCCGTTGAAATTAAAGGGGGCGGAGGTGCCCAGATAGGCCTGCCAACCGCGGACCTCCGGGACATCGGCGAGGGCGCGCGTCAAGTCCCGCACAGCGGCGGAGGTACGCTCAAGGGAGGCGCCCTCGGGGAGACGGACCACGACCTGGAACTCCGACTTGTTGTCGAAGGGGAGCATCTTGATCTTGACCGCGCCAAGGGGAACAAGGGCCATCGACAGGATAAGCAAGAGGGCGATGCCCGAGAGGAACTTCCAGCGGGCGGTGGAGTAGCCCATCAGGGGCTCCATGTACCGGCGGTAAAGCCGCGTCATCAGGTCGTTAGGAGCCTCATCGCCATGGCCGACATCCGACCCCGGGGCGAGGGAGGTCGCGCGGCGGCCGATCACGCGGATGGCGGCCCACGGGGTGACCGTGAAGGCGACCAGCAGAGAGAAGACCATCGCCACGGAGGCACCCACCGGGATGGGGCGCATGTAAGGGCCCATCAGGCCGCCGACGAAGGCCATTGGGAGAATGGCGGCAATGACGGCCCAAGTGGCGAGGATGGTCGGGTTGCCGACCTCGTCGACCGCCTCGAGGGCGACCTCCGAAACGGGACGATCCCGTGAGCCCGGCATGCGGAAATGTCGCACTAGGTTCTCCACCACTACGATAGCATCATCAACCAAGATGCCGATGGAGAAGATGAGGGCGAAGAGAGTGATGCGGTTGAGCGTGTAGCCGAGTTGGTGGAAGAGTAAGAGGGTCAGGGCGAGGGTCGCAGGGATGGCGAGGAGGACTACAATGGACTCGCGCCAGCCGAGGAAGAGGAGGATGAGGAGGGTGACGCCGAAGACGGCGATGCCCATATGGAGGAGAAGCTCGTTGCTCTTCTCCGCGGCAGTGCGCCCGTAGTCGCGCGTGACCTCGACCGAGATCTCGGCAGGAATGACGCGGCCGCGCAGCTCCTCGACCTTGGCCAGAGCTTGGGCGACCACTTGAACGGCGTTGGCGCCGGGACGCTTGGCGACGGTGAGAGTGACGGCCGGCTCGAGGTCGGAGCCGGGCGCGCCGTGGAAGACGAGCCGGGAAGGCTCCTCGCCGCGGTCGGAGACACGGGCGATATCGCCGACGGTCAGGGTGGCACCGGGAAGGGCCAGCCGGGTGGCGGCGACATCCGACACCGTGCGAAGCCCCGGGGCGACATCCAGGGGCAGCGCGGCGTCGCGCGCGGCTAGCGCGCCGGAGGTGGAAGTTGATCCGGCCGAGGCTAGGGCTGTGGCGACGTCCCCCGGGGTGGCGCCGGCGGCGGCGAGGCGCGCGGGATCGAGCTGGACACGCACGGTACGGCGCAGGCCGCCGATGACCTCGGTCTCGGCCACCTCGGGGACGGACTTCAGACTATCCGCAACGGCGAGCGCGACGGCGCGTAACTGAACGGGGTCGGCATCCTTACCGTGGAAGGTCAACGCGAGGATGGGGACGTCGTCAATCACCCTTGGACGCACGAGCGGTCCAGTGGCATCGGGAGGCAGGAATGCCGGCTGGGCGCTGAGGGTTCGACGGAGGCGATCGGCGGCCTCGTCGAGGGGCGTGCCGACAAGGAACCGGACGATGACCAGACTCTCCCCGGGTGAAGAGGTGGAGTAGACGTACTCGACGTCCCCCACTTGCCGGGCAAGGCGCTCAAGGGGCTCGGTCACCCGGCGCTGCACCTCGGCCGCAGACGCCCCGGGTAGCGAGGCGTGGAGGTCGATCATCGGCACTTGGATCTGCGGCTCCTCCTCGCGCGGCAGGCTGAGGACGGCGTAGGCGCCGGCGAGGACGGAGGCGAGGACCGCGAGTACAGTGAGCCTCGAGTCGATGAATCGCGCGGCCAGCCTTCCGGCGAAGCCGCGGGAGGGGGAAGCGCCGCTCATCGGGTCACCTCCACGGGCTGGCCGTCGCGCAAGGCAGACTTGGCCTCGACAACGACCTGCTCACCGGGAGCGAGACCGGTCGCGACCGCCACCCTGCCCTCGCCCGCCGAACCGGCGAGGCGAACGAGCCTGATGACCACCTTACCCTCGCGGACCACCGCCACCTGCTCCAGCTGACTGCGGCGGATGATGGCGGCCTCAGGCACGGTGACCAAGGGGGCACCGACGCCGGGCCAGTCAACTCGGACGACATCGCCAGGCACAAAACCGCCAGAGGCAGGCAGCGACAGACGGGCTGATCGGACACGGGCGCCCTTGCCCGCGGCGGGCGCAAGCTCGGCGAGCCGCGCCTCGGCGGAACGATCGCCGACGACCACGCGCAGCACGGCACCGACCTCGATCGCCGGAAATGCCAGGGGGATGTCGACCTCAACTACCAGCGGTCCATCGGCCGCCATCTCAGCCAATAAGGTGCCAGGCAGAACGGTGTCACCCGCGCGCAGCGGCGAACGAAGGACCTTGCCGGCAAAAGGTGCGGCTGGTGCAAGCTGAGCGGCGTGAGCGGCTGCCTCCTCGGCCATGGCGGCGGCGGCGGCGGCCTGCTGGCGGAGGGAACGGACTACCTCGGGGGCGGCGGCACCTTCCTTGAGCAGGCGTTCCTCGCGGGCTAGGTCGGCGGCGAGACGGGCGTCCTCGGCCTTGGCGGCGGCTAGGCGCGCGGCGACCTCCGGGGCGACGAGCGTGACGGGGGCTTGGCCGGCGGCGAGGGTGGCGCCAAGGGGCTCGGCGGACGCAACCGAAGCCGGGATGCGGGCGACAAGGATAGCCTGCTGGGCGGCGCGGACCCTGCCCACGAGAGGGGAGCTGGGCGGGAGGGCCGCGGCCTCGACGACGCGGACGACGACGGTTGG
>JBFZFD010000146.1:0-6728 GCA_041306485.1 Opitutia bacterium
GTGATCAAGAACGCCCTCGAGGCGATGGACCGTGGAGGCGAGCTCACCGTCCGTGCCCGCTCCGAGGACGATTGGGTCGTGCTCGAGGTGGCCGACACCGGGGTGGGCATCCCCTCGGACAAACTCACCCGGGTCTTCGACGCCTACTACACGACCAAGTCCGATGGCAGTGGCCTCGGCTTGCTCATCGTCCTGCGCATCCTCCGGGCCCACGGTGGGCGTGTCGACATTGCCAGTGAGCCTGGCAAGGGCACCACTGTCACCCTGCGCTTCCCGCAGCGTCACCGCCGGGTCCGCCGCCTCAGTTGAGCGGAACCCTTCACCTACCCCCGGTGTTTAAGGATTGAGAGCCTCTCTCCCGCACCCTTCATCTCCCCGCCATGCGCTTCCTCCTCGCCTCGCTTTCCCTCTGCGTCGCCCTCGGCGCCGCCGAGACCAAGACCCTTCCCCTCGAGCTGCCCAAGCCCGCGGTGGCCGGCACTCCCCGTCCCTTCAAGGTCGCTAACCTCGAGGCGCCCCGCACCATCCCTCGCGAGTTGCCTAAGGTCCCGGCCGCTGCGACCAACCTCGCCCTCGGCAAGGAGGTCACCTCCAACGCCCGCGAAGCTGTCGCCGGTGATCTCTCCTATGTGACCGATGGCGACAAGGCCGGCGACGAAGGCTATGAGGTCGAGCTGCCCCGCGGCCACCAGTGGGTCCAAATCGATCTCGGTTCCCCCGCTGCCATCCATGCCCTTGCCGTCTGGCATTTTCACCGCGAGCGCCGCGTCTACTTCGCGGTCGTCGTCCAGCTCTCAGATGATCCCGAGTTCAAGCAGGGAGTGACCACCGTCTTCAACAACGACGACACCAATAAGCTCGGTCTCGGCGAGGGTAAGGACCCTTGCTACATCGAGAGCCATGAGGGGCGCGTCATTCCCGTCGCAGGTACCAAGGCCCGCTATGTCCGCCTCCATTCCAACGGTAACACCTCCGGTGCCTCCAACGACTATGTCGAAGTCGAGGTCTGGGGCATACCGGCGAAATAGGGGCACGGGCTGGGAAGCCGGTGCACGGTGGCACAGCGGCACAGGGGCACGGCGGGTAGGGCGGTTTCTCCGAAACTGCTTTGCCCATGGGGTGGCTTAGGCACATGCTTGAGACAGCCAGCGCTAGCGAGTCCTCGCACCTGTCACCGATTTACCGGTGCGTCCCAAACTACCTCCCGTGCCCCTGTGCCACCGTGCCCCTGTGCTGGCCGGTTATTTCACCAGTCGCCTCACCGTGCCGTTGCCCATGTTGCAGAAAAGTAGGTCGCCGTTGATGGGGTGGGCGCCGAAGCCTGCGACATTACCATCCCGGGCGATGACCTCGCCAGCCGACCATCGCCCAGCGCGCTCACGGATAGCTAGGATGCGGCCGGAGGCAAAGTCAGCGAAGATGTAGGCTCCGGAGAGCTCGGGTAGGGTGGAGCCGCGATGGACAATCCCTCCGGTGACGGATGCTCCGATGTCCCGCCCATATTGGAAGATCGGGTCGATGAGCCGACCATTGCCGGCCTTGCCTTTGGCGCGGGCGAAGGGCTTGGCGGCCTCGCGCACGCTCCAGCCATAGTCACCACCCGCAACGAGGATGTTGATCTCCTCGAGCTCGTTTTGGCCGACATCCCCGGTGAACCAGCGTTGGCTGCGAGCATCGTAGGTCATCCGCCAGACATTGCGTAACCCGGTTGCCCAGGTCTCGGTGCGGAGCTTGCTGGCATCCACTGGCTCACCGCGGTGCTGGCGCGTGCGGATGAAGGGATTATTAGCCGGCACCAAGTAGCGCGGTGAGCCAGAGGCATCGAGGCAGACCGCCTCGTGGGGATTCGGGCGCAAGTTCCCGGCGCGGCGATCGACATCAATCCGATAGACCGCAGAGTGGAAGCCCTCGTCGATTTTACGTCCCGTGTCGAAGCGGTCGTCGGCTGACCCGCCATCACCGCAGGCAATGTAGAGGTAGCCATCAGGCCCGAAGTGTAGGTCGCCGGCGTTATGGTTTCCGGCCGGGTCTGGCTGCGAGATGAGGGGTTCCTCGGTCGACGGATCCACGGATTTCCCCGCATCATTGGCGCGGAAGCGCGAGATGCGCTGGTGGAGTTTCCCGCCTACCTTGAGGCTGTAGAAGACATAGACCTCACGGTTGCGGCTGAATTGAGGATGGAAAGCAACGCCGAGCACCCCGCACTCGCTACCGGTCTCCAACTTGCCATCGCGCGGGTTGGTTAGGTCGAGAAAAACCTCCTTGCTCGGTCGCGAGCCTAGTTGGTTGACCGCTATGACGCGTCCGCCCTTCTCGAGAACGAAAAGCCGGTCGCTTTCCCCGGGGGCCTGGGCGAGGCCAATGGGCTGTTTGAAGACGAGGTCGCCGAAGGCGTTCTCCGTGCGATAGGCAAGGGGCTTGTCTTGGGCTGGCAGGGCAGCCACGATGGCAAGTAGCGCGAGGACGGTTTTCATGGTTCTCAGGTGAGGCTCTCGAGGCGGCGGACCACCTCGTCGATAAGAAAGGCGGGGGTCGAGGCGCCGGCGGTGACGCCGACCGTGGCGTAGCGACTGAAAGCAGGGAGGTCGAGTTCGGCGGCGGTCTCGACATGGAAGCAATGCATACCGACCATCTCCACCAACTTGGCCAGCTTGACGGTGTTGGCAGAGTGCCGGCCACCGATAACAACCACCGCCTCGGCGCCCTGTGCGTGCAGCTGGTGGATGTCGCCCTGCCGGTCCTTGGTCGCGCCGCAGATGGTGTCGAAGATGAGGACCTCTGGGTAGACCTTCTTCAGGTGCGCGGCTAGGCGTGCGAACTCATCGGTAAACATGGTCGATTGGGAGACCATGCAGACCTTCTCGCCCAGCGGGGGTAGGGCATCGATATCCGCTTCGCTACGCACCGCATGACCCTTGCCCTCGGTGTAGCCGAGGAGCCCGATCACCTCGGGGTGGGCGGGGTCTCCGAAAATGACGGTGGCATGGCCGCGCTTGGCATGCATGCGGATCTTGCCCGCGATGATACCCACGTCAGGGCAGGTGGCGTCACGGAACTCCATCCCAAGTCCTTTCAAGTAGGCGCGACGTTCGGGCGAGATGCCGTGGGCGCGGACGACCATGACCGCCTTGCCCTCAGCGTTGGGGGCCTCGACCGCGGCCACGCTCTGGTAGTCGCCGACTTCGCGTACGCCCTCCCGGGTGAGCACTTCCATCATCTGCCGGTTATGGATGAGGGGGCCGTCGGTGTAGACGGGGTGCCTCCCCGCGGTGGCATAGCCGCGCGCGATGTCGATCGCGCGCTCGACGCCCCAGCAGAAACCGGCCGATTTTGCTCGGAGGACCTTCATGGCTTCACTGTGGAGGGAAGTTTCTAGCTTTCAAGTACCCTCGGCGGCATCTCCTTGCCTGCCCTCCGCCCCCACGTCATTCTACTTCTAAACCCCCATGATTCCCCTCCTTGTCGCCTTCGGCATCCTGCTGGTCATTGGCGTGATTGTCATCGGTATCTACAATGGCTTGGTCACTTTGCGTAACGGCTTCCGTAACGCCTTCGCCCAGGTCGATGTCCAACTGAAGCGCCGCCATGACCTTATCCCTAACTTGGTCGAGACGGCCAAGGGCTACATGGCACATGAGCGCCAGACCCTTGAGGCGGTCATCGCCGCCCGCGCTTCCGCCACCCAGGCCAACATCAGCGTCACCGCCGACCCTTCCAACGCCGCCGCCGTCGGCGCCCTTGGCCAGGCAGAGGCGGGCCTGACCTCAGCCCTCGGACGATTGCTTGCTGTCGCCGAGAACTACCCCCAGCTCAAGGCCGATGCCACCATGCGCTCTCTCATGGAGGAGTTGACCTCGACCGAGAACCGTATCGCTTTTTCTCGCCAGGCTTTCAACGACGGCGTCTTGGCCTACAACAACCGTCGCGAGACCTTCCCCGCCGTGCTTGTCGCCTCCGCCCTTGGCTTCCTGCCGGGCGAGTTCCTCCGGGTCGAGAGCGAGGCCGAGCGCCAGGCTCCCAAGGTAGGCTTCTGATTCGGCTGGATGGACTTCTTTGGCGCGCAGGAGAAGGCTCGCGAGCGCACCACGTTGCTCGTCTTCCTGCTCGTGCTCGCCTTGGCCAGCCTTGTTGGGGCTCTCTATGTCCTAGCGGTGTTCGCCTTGGGCAAGGACCGCGGCTGGTGGCAGCCTGACCTGTTTCTGGCCACCACACTCATTGCCGGGGGTTCTATCCTTGTCGGTGGGCTCTTGCGCCACATCAGCCTACGTCAAGGCGGTGACGCCGTTGCCTCCTCGCTTGGAGGGCGCAGGCTGGTCCGTGGGGGCGCTACGCCCGAGGAGGAGCGCTTCCTCAATGTGGTCGAGGAGATGGCCCTAGCCTCGAGCATGCCCGTGCCAGCCTGCTTCGTGCTCGACCAGGAGGCTGGCATCAACGCCTTCGCCGCAGGCAATACGCCGTCCGATGCCGCCGTCGCCGTGACCCGCGGTGCCCTCGAGCAACTCACGCGCGAGGAGCTCCAGGGCGTAGTCGCCCATGAGTTCAGTCACATCGCCAACGGTGACGTGCGTCTCAACCTTCGTCTCGTCGCGGTCGTCGCTGGCCTGGTCACCCTTACTCAGCTCGGCTACATCGTGATGCGAATCGCCGGCAGTGGATCGGGTTCGCGCCGGGGCAAGGATGGCGGGGGACGGATGGCACTCCTGCTCGCTGGTCTTGCCATCATGGCCGCAGGCTTCGGAGGACGCTTCTTCGCCCGCTTGATCCAGGCATCCGTCTCGCGCCAGCGCGAATTCCTAGCTGATGCCGCCGCGGTGCAGTTCACCCGCAACCCGGTCGGGCTCTCGGGGGTCTTCCGTAAGTTGGCCCGCGAGGGTGCGCGTGGCCTGTCCTCCGCCAACGGACTGAGCGATGCGGGCCGTGCCGACGTCCAGCACATGCTCTTTGCCGAGGCGCCTTCCCTCTGGTTATCCCTGCTCGCCACCCATCCTCCGCTACAGGAACGCCTGCGGCGCATCGATCCCTCGGCAACGCTCGCGCAGCCACCGGGGCTGGCCTCTCCGCCCGTGATTCCCATTGTCCAAGGTGCCCGCCCAGAGATGGCCGGCTTAGCGGGTGCGGCCCCTGTGATGATGGCAGGGGTGCCCTCCGATATCGCCATCCAGGCGGCAGTGGCCTTCCGCGGTTCTCTTCCGCGTGACCTCGCCAAGGCCGCCGCCGAGCCAGTGGGTGCCCTCGGGCTTCTCTTTGGCCTCACCCTCGCGGCCCAGGGTGCCGACCGTGAGCGCCAACTCGGCGTGATCCGCCGCCTGGTCGATGGCGAAGTCGAGCGCGAGATCCTGCGCCTCGCCCCCATGGTCGCTGGTTTGTCCGAGGGCCACCGCATCCCGCTCCTCGACCTCGCCATGCCGGCCCTACGTGAGCTCTCCCCCGACCAGCGTGCCCAGGTGTTAGAGGCTCTCGACGAGGCTGGGGCGGCTTCGAGCGATGGATTGGTGGCCCTGCTGCTCCGCGGCTCGGCCCGACGTCACCTCAGCCCTGGCGATCCGCCCAACCTGCGCGTGCCCTCGGCGGAGGAGGCGGGCGCGCACAGTCGACTCGTCCTTTCCGCGGTGGTCTCGGTGTCGCGTCAAGACGCCCCGACGCGTCACTCGGCCTACGCCCGAGCCTGCGGGCTCCTTGGCTTGGAGCCTGGCGCCGGCCCGACCACTTCGATTGACCTCGCCGTAGTTGCCTCCTCTCTAGGTGCTCTCGGTGGATTGTCTGTGCCGAGTCGACGTCAGTTCGTCCGCGCTTGCGGCGTTGCCATGCTCAACGACGGTCAAGCCGAGCCGCGCGAAGTCGAGATTGTGCGGGCCGTGTCCGACCTACTCGGCATCAGCTTCGCTATCTCCGCTCCTCGCTGAGGACTTTCAGGCGACCCGCAGGCTCACACCCGTCATCTCGGGCGGTTTGGGCAGTCCCATGAGGTCGAGCAGCGTCGGTGCGATGTCAGCGAGGCGTCCAGTGGGACGTAGCTTGGCGCCCTGCAGACCCTTGCCGTAGAGCACGACCTCTACGGGGTTGAGGGTGTGGCGGGTGTGGGCGGAGTTTTCCTCGGGCTCCCACATCTGGTCGGCATTGCCGTGGTCGGCGGTGACCAAGGCCTGGCCACCGACCGTGTCGATGGCATCGAGCAGCTCGCCCAGCCCTGCGTCGACCGTTTCGCAGGCCTTGCAGACCGCGGGCAGGGAGCCGGTATGGCCGACCATGTCGGGATTGGCGTAGTTAACCACCACGAGGGCATGCTTGCCGGAGAGGATCGCCGCCTTGGCTAGGCTGGTCACATGCGCGGCGGACATCTCAGGCTTGAGGTCGTAAGTCGCCACCTCCTTAGGGCTCTGGGCCATACCTCTTTCTTCGCCAGGAAAGGGTTCCTCGCGGTAGTCGTTGAAGAAGAAAGTGACGTGCGGGAACTTCTCCGTCTCTGCCGTGCGGAACTGCGCGAGGCCCTGCTTGGCCACCCACTCTCCGAGGATGTTCTCCATCTTGGCAGGCTTATCGAAGACCACGTTGGGGCAGAGGCCCTTCTCGTAGTTGGTCAGGGTGGCGTAGAAGAGGTCGAGCTTCCGGGCGCGGGGGAAGCCCTTGAAGTCGGCATCGAGGAAGGCGCGGGTGAGCTCGCGCGGACGGTCGCCGCGGAAGTTGAAGAAGAGCACGGAGTCGCCATCCTTGATCGAACCAGCGCCCCT
>JBFZFD010000147.1:0-5907 GCA_041306485.1 Opitutia bacterium
TCGCACAACGCGACCTCAAGCAGTTGGTCAGCTGGAGCTCAGTGGCCCACATGGGCCCAATCTTCCTCGGCCTCTGGGTAGCCGATCGCACGGGGCAGGCCGACGGCTTGCATGCAGCCACTGTCCTGATGGTTGCGCACGGCCTAGCAGCTGCGGCGCTCTTCGCCTTAGCCAACGATGTGCGGACCCGCACCGGAACCTACCGGTTCGAAGGGCTCGGCGGGCTTGCCACGCGCACGCCCGTCCTCGCCGCCTTCTTCATCGCGGCCGCCATGGCATCCATTGGTCTGCCTGGGTTCGGTAACTTCTGGGGCGAGTTCGGTATCTTCCTAGCCCTCCGCGACCAAGCTCTGTGGATTCAAGCAGGCGCGGCCTCGACCGTCGTGCTCTCCGCTATCTACATGCTGCGCGCCGTCGCCCAGACCTTCCATGGACCGCTTCGCGCCGAGTTATCCGCCCGACCTAATGTCACCGACCTCGGCTGGGCTGATCGCCTCGGCCCGCTCGCCCTCCTCGCCGCCTCCCTCCTCCTCGGCTGCTATCCCGCGCTCGTGACCCAACTGTTCCCCCGATGACCCAAGCTCTCGCCGCCCTCGAAGCCTTCAAGGCCGCCTCGGCCGATGCCAGCGACTGGGCTTCCATCCTGCCCGAAATCCTCCTTGCTGGACTGGCGCTCATCGCGCTGCTGCAGGGATTGGTTCTGCCCGCTCGCGGACGATGGCTCATTCCTTTGGTCGCTCGGGTCGGTCTGGTCCTAGCTGGCTACCTCGCCTTCCAGTACGACGGTCAGCTCGAGTCACGCTTCGGAGGCCTTCTCCTGCAGGACGAGGTAACCTCGTCTTGGCGCCAGGTCTTCCTGCTCTGCGCGCTCCTCACCAGCCTAATCGGCTCCCGATTCTTCCGTCAGCGCGGGGCGGACGAAGCGGAGTTTCACCACATCCTCCTGCTCATCACCGCCGCACTGATGCTGCTCGCACAGTCCTCACATGTCGTGACCTTCTTCGTGGCGCTCGAGACCGCGACGGTTGGCCTCTATGTGCTCTGCGGCTTCCTCCGGCGAAGCGCTGCTTCGTTGGAGTCGGGCGTCCGCTACCTCGTGGCGGGTGGTCTCAGCTCAGCCCTCCTCCTGATGGGCTTCGTCCTCCTGCAGGGACTCGCCGGGATGCACCTACCCGCGGGCTCCGACCCCCTCAGCTTCAGCCAAATCGCCACGGTCCTCATCGTGCACGGGGGAGAGCCTCTCGCACTGGTGGGAGCCGCCCTCTTGCTCGCCGGCATCTGCTTTAAGTTAGGCGCCTTCCCCTTCCATGGATGGGTGCCTGATGTCTACCAGGGTGCACCCACGCCGACCACTGCCCTGCTCGCCACCGCCTCTAAGTCCGCGGGCGTCGTCGCCTTGATCCTGTTGCTGACTGGCCCCCTCTCTCCCTTGGTCCCTCGCCTTCTCCCGGTGCTCACCTTGCTGGCGGCAAGCTCGCTCTTGGCGGGCAACCTCGCGGCCCTCGGCTCCAGCGACACTAAGCGTACCCTCGCCTTCTCTGGCATCTCCCATGCCGGCTTCCTCCTCGCGGCTATCACCGCGATTGCGACCAGCATGGAGGGTGGCTACGTGAGCGCGACCGACCTCGCCCTGCCTGTCGTCCTCGCCTACCTGCTGGCTTACATCCTCGGGACCTTCGCCACGCTCGGAGCCCTCGCCGCAATCCCCGTGGAGGCCGATGAGCAGCGCCCCTTGGTCTCCCTGCGCGGGCTAATCCGCCGAAGCCCCGCCCTCGCCTCGGCCCTGACCCTCGGCATCGGCTCGCTCGCTGGCATCCCGCCTTCGCTGGGCTTCTTCACCAAGCTCCTCGTCCTCTGGGTCCTCGCTGCCACGGAATCCTGGCTCCTTCTTGGCTTAGGCGTCGTGTCGGTTGCGATCAGCATCCATTACTACTTCTCGATTATCCGCGAGGCGACCACCCGGACTCAGCCAGAGGAGCATCCCGCGCCGACGATTCCTTGGCACGTCCGGGCTCTTCCCCTCGGTCTCGGTATCCTGACCTTGCTTCTTGGCCTTGGCGTCTTGATCAAGGCTGCCGCGAGCGACTAACGCTCAGCCTTGGCGTCCCCGCGGGTGGTGCTTGCGATGGCTCTCGCGCAGCGCGGCTCGCTCGACCGCGGTGTAAATCTGCGTCGTGGCGATGTCAGCATGACCGAGTAACTCCTGAATGGAGCGCAAGTCGGCGCCGCCGCCGAGCAAGTGCGTGGCGAAGGCGTGGCGCAGGAGGTGGGGCTTGACCGTCTTGGTGATGCCAGCACGTCGGGCGGCCGACTTAACGCCGACCCAGAAGGTCTTGCGGGAGATGGCGGACCCTCGCTCCGAGAGGAAGAGCGCACTACCAGTGCGAGGACCAGCCAACGCGGGCCGGCCAACCTTGAGGTAGGCGGCAATTGCCGTCGCGGCGCTTGAGCCGACGGGTACGACGCGGTCCTTCGATCCCTTACCGCGGACGCGCACCATCAACTCGGCGAGGTCGAGCGCTTGCAACTCGACACCGCAGAGTTCGGAGACGCGCAGCCCGGAACCGTACATCAGTTCGAGCATTGCGCGATCCCGTAGCCCCTGGGGCGTTGCGGTGTCGGGTGCCGAGACCAAGGCGGCGGCTTCGGCTAGGGTGAGCATGCCCGGGAGGTTGCGACGGAGGCGGGGACCGCGGGTGAGTTCACTGAAATCATCCCGACGCACTCCGGAACGGACGAGGAAGCCGGCCATGGCGCGGGCGGCGGAGAGCTTCCGGGCAAGGGTAGCGGTGGCGCATCCCCTTCGATCCAACCAGCGCACAAAGGCGTCGAGGTCTTCCCGGCACACCTCTCCCCAACCGACGCGTCCAGCCGCGGCGCAGCGAGTAGCCAACTGACGTAGGTCGCCTTCGTAGGCCGAGGCAGTGTGGGCGGAGAGCCCGCGCTCGAGGGAGAGATGGGCAAGGAAGGCCTCCACCGGCTCGGCCAGCCCTTCCGGGAGGTTCGGCTTGGTACGCCGCGGTCGCATCAACGATGCAGTGTTGCCCCCGATGCCTCAGAGTCCATAAGGAATCGCCATGCCCACACCTAGGGAGAGAGCCATCAAGCCCACGGACCTCCGCGGGATTCTTCGCTATGTCCCGATGTTCCGGGACCACGTCTTCGTCATCGCGGTCGATGGTGCCGTCATTTCGCACGAGAACTTCCCTAATCTGGTGACGGACATCGCCGTGCTCCGGAGCTTGGCCATCAAGGTCGTCCTGGTTCACGGCATCGGCCACCAGCTGACCATGCTGGCTAAGGATCACCGCATCTCGGCGACCGACATCCCAGGCGAGGGCCCGACCGACGCGCCCACCATGTCCCTTGCCCGCGAGGCGGCTGCCCTCGTCTCACAGACCATCCTCGAGCACCTTTCTCAGGCAGGACTGCGCTGCGCCATCACCAACGCAGTGCGTGCTACCCGGGTAGGCGTTATTCGCGGCCGCGACCACCTCTTCACCGGCAAGGTCGAGAAGGTGGACACCGCGCTGCTAACCTCGATGCTCGGGCAGGACATCCTCCCGCTCGTCACGCCCATTCTCTGCGACCGGGAGGGCCAGTCTCTCCGGGTCAACAGCGACCACCTCGCGGCCGAGTTAGCCGTCGCTCTCGGTGCCTCCAAGCTGATCTACCTGACGCCCTTCCCCGGCCTCGTCGTCGATGGCGAGGTCAAGGTCAACCTGCCCGAGGACGAACTCGCTGCGCTCCTCGCCAGCCGTAAGTCGGGACTCGAGCCCCGCCTCCGGAGCAAGGCTCAGCACGCGGCCTTCGCCCTCGACGAAGGCGTGCCGCGGGCGCACATCCTCGATGGGCGCGTCTTCGGCGGCCTGCTCATCGAAATCTTCGACAAGGTCGGCCTCGGCACGATGGTGCACGCCAACGACTACGATCGCATCCGGCCAGCGAAGAAGAAGGACGCCCAGTCCCTCTACAACCTCGCCCGCCATGGCGCCCGCTCGGACACCCTCGTCGCAAGGTCCCGCCAGCAGATCGAGCAATCCATCGGGGAGTTCGTGGTCTATGAAATTGATGACTCCATCATCGGCTGCGCCGCACTCCGCCGCTACGAGAGCCAGCCCACTCTGATGGAAATCGGGGCGGTCTACGTCCAGCCCTTCTACCACGGCCGGGGCGTCGGCACCAAGCTGGTCGAATACATCAAGCGGAAGGCCAAGCAGGCTGGCGCGCGTAAGCTCATCGCCTTGTCCACCCAGACCCAGGGCTTCTTCACTGCCTCCTGCGGCTTCGAGGAAGGCTCGGTCGCGGACCTCCCGGCATCGCGGCGCAAAGAGCTCCGCTCCAGCGGGCGCAACTCACGCGTGCTCACCTTCCCGCTCTCGCGCTTCACGGCAAGCCCCCGCTGAGGCACCTCAGCGGAAATAGCCACGCTGCCGCTCGCTGACTGGCAAGCCGAGCCGTTCCATCACCGCCAAGAGATCCTCCCAGAAGTCGCGCTTAACCTTGGGCGCGGGATTATGCAGGAGATAGGAGGGGTGAAATGTCGGCATCATGGGAATGCCCATCGCCTCGCGCCATGTCCCTCGCACCTGAGTGACGCGTAAGGGCTCGCCGCCTCCGGCCAGCGCATTGAGGGGCACGTTGCCGAAGGCGAGGATCACCTTAGGCCCAAGGATCTCCACCTGTGCCCGCAGGTAGGGGAGGCAGTAGGCGATCTCGCGGGCGGTGGCTGGACGCCCCACCTGGCCTGTGGGTAAGACCGGACGCCAGCGCAGGACCGGGGCGACATAGAACCGGTCACGTTCAATACCCGTCGCTTGCACTGCCTTGGCGAGGACTTCGCCCGCGGCACCGATAAAGGGACTGCCCCCCAACATCTCCTCAGCACTCGGATGCTCTACCACGACCAGGATGTCCGCCTCGGCGGAGCCGAATCCGAGCAGAGGCTCGAGACCCGCCGGCAACTGACGCCGACATTCCGGGCAGGCCCTCAATAGCTCACGCAAGGCATCCAGGCGCTGTGAAGGGGTCCCAGGGAGAATAGGGTCAAGGACGGGCGGGGCCAGTACCGCGCTGTCATCAAATCCGACCTTGGCAGGCTTACGGGCCATCGGGGTGGCGAGAGGGCGTCGCTCCTCCACCGGAGGCTTGCGCGCGAGGGTCGTGGGCGAGGGCCCCAGACCCTCGGCAGACTGCCCCCCCTTGGGGACAGGTACTTCGTCATGCCCCGTCCCCCCCTTGGCCTTAGCAAGAAGCTCGCGGAGCTTGGACTCGACCTCGGGACCCATGGGCACGGATTCCACCCCGTCGCTCCGAAGCGAGCGGAGCTCGGAAAGCAGGATTTGAATGGCCGAGGCTGGGTCCACCCCCCGAAATTGCAGAGGCATCCCCTCTTTCGCAAGCGTTGAGCCAAGTGGGCATCCATGTGCACAAAGCATTCATGGACAGTGGCTTGAGATGATAATGCCTAGGGTAAACACCCCATTGTGAATAAACTTGCTATTCAGCCCTCGGAACAAGAGCATCCCCTCGTTCCCGCTAACTTAATTAGGGAACACCGCAGGAAGCTGGTGGGTTGTCGGTCGCAAGCGATGGCAATTTGAAATCCAAGGTTGGAAACGGGCAATGCGGAGTCGGTACAAGAAAAGAAAAAACATGGAAAACAAACTGTTCGTCGGCAACCTTGCGTGGGCATCCACGGAAGACGACATCCGCAACCACTTCGCTCAGTATGGCGAAGTGACCTCTGTGGAAGTCATGCGCGACAAATTCACTGGCCGCGCACGCGGCTTCGCCTTCGTCACGATGGCGTCCAACGAGGCAGCCCAGGCTGCTATCGCTAAGACTGAAAACGCTGACTTCATGGGTCGTCCCCTGAAGGTCAATGTTGCCCGTCCTCGCGAGGAT
>JBFZFD010000148.1:0-7226 GCA_041306485.1 Opitutia bacterium
GCTCCTGCCCCCGCCCCTGCTGCTCCCGCTGCAGGCCCCGCCGGCCTTCCTCCCGGCGGCTTCGGTGGCTTTGGCGAAGGCTCTCGCTGATCCAACGGTAACTCACCCGGATGCAGTTCAAGGCTGAGCAGGTTGGCGCGCCCGAAGGGATGTCGCGCGCCACCCTGCTCGTGCCCCTGCTCGTCCTGCTCCTGCTGACCTTCGGGTTGATTGCGCTCTTCAGCGCCGGATACTCGATGTCGCTGCGCGAGCCTACCGCGGCGGTCACCCGCCAGCTTTTCCATGCTCCGATTGCTATCCTCATGGGTTGGTTGGCATGGCGCGTCAGCCTCGACCACCTGCGCGAGCTCCGCTGGCCGCTTCTCTGGTTCGTCTTCTTTCTCTTGGTCCTCGCTCGGCTTCCCGGCATCGGCCGGATGGTCAACGGATCCTGGCGCTGGATCGACTTCGGCTTCTTCCGTCTGCAGCCCTCCGACTTGGCGAAGATCGTTCTCGTCATCCTTATCGCAGATCACATCGCCCGCTGGCAACGCCGCTCGCTCCCGCTGCGCGGTTCCGTGTTTGCCCTCTCTTCTCAGCCGCCTTACCTCTTCACTGGTTCTGGATGGGCCGACCTGCGCGACGGCTTCCTCCGCCCGCTGCTGCCCCTGCTCATCCTCTGCGGCGGCATCGCGTTTGGTCCTGACCTCGGCACCATCGTCCTCTGCTGCGCCGTCGCCTTCTCGATGTTACTCATCGGTGGCGCGCGGATGAGCTACCTGCTCGCCACTATCGCTATCGGCGTCGCGTGTTTTTCCCTCCTAGTGCTCAACTGGGGTAGTCGCCTCCGCCGCTTCCTCTCCTTCCTCGACCCCGAGGGTCGTCAGGGTGACGAGTCATACCAGCTCTTCCAGGGGATGCTTGCCTTCGCTTGCGGCGGCATCACCGGGGTCGGTCCCGGCAATGGCCTGCAGCAGCGTGCCTACCTGCCCGAGGCCCACACTGACTTTGTATTCACCATCATCGGTGAGGAGTGGGGGCTGGTCGCCACCGTCGGGGTGGCCGCGGTCTACCTGACAATTTTCCTGCTCGTCATGAGGGAGCTGCGTCGCTCCACCGACCTCTTCCGGATGTCCCTCGCCCTGGGCTGCATCCTCTTCCTCACCTTGCAGGCGCTCGTCAATATGTGCGTCGTCACCGGCCTACTGCCTACTAAGGGCATCGCCCTTCCCTTCATCAGCTACGGTGGCACCAACCTCGTCGCCTCCGCCGTGCTCGTTGGGCTGATGCTCAATGCCCTGCGCGACGGCGGTCGCCCGCCCCTCCGTCCCTCAGTCATCAAGGTCTCATGAGTGGCGTCCTATTGGTCTGCGGCGGTACCGGCGGCCATCTCACGCCTGGCATCGCCTTAGCTGAGCAACTCGCGGCACGCGCCATCCCTTCCCTCCTGCTGGTTAGCGGCAAAGGGGTCGATGCCCGGCTATCGCTACGTTATCCCAACCTCGTCTTTCGCCGCGGCTACGGCCGGGGTTGGGGCCCTGGATTACGCGGTAAGCTTGGCTTCCTCGCGCTTGGCCTAGTCGCGATGGCGGACAGCCTTTGGTTACTCCTGCGCCGCCGACCTTCCTCCGTTGTCTGCTTCGGAGGCTACCTCTCACTCGCTCCCGCCTTGGTCGCGCGCCTACTCCGCATTCCCGTGCACCTGCACGAGGCCAATCGGGTGCCGGGCAAGGCCGTGCGCTTGCTGGCTCGTCGCGCCGCCTCGGTTCATCTCCCTCGAGGAGTATCCCTCGCTGGAGTTCCTCGCTCCCGCCTCCGTGAGGGCGGGTTCCCCCTGCGCTCCGAAATCACGCCGCTGTCACGGCGTGCCTCGCGCGCTGCCCTCGGTCTGCCTGAGGCTGGTCAGCTCCTCCTTGTGGTCGGTGGTAGCCAGGGAGCATCTGTTCTGACCCGCTGGGCCGAGGATGTCTTTCCCTCGCTCGGTGCGCGGGGTATCCACTTGCTCTGCCTCACCGGTCCCGGCGGCCGCGCCGGCGAGGAGCGCCACGGGGATGCGGTCGCCCGCTTTCTACCATTCTGTGACCAGATGGCGGAAGCCTATGCCTCGGCCGACCTCGCGGTGAGCCGCGCTGGGGCCGGCAGCCTCGCCGAATTGGCCGCCTGCGGCGTGCCGGCTGTGCTCGTCCCCTTGCCTTCAGCCGCTGATGACCATCAGTCCGCCAACGCGCGCGGTCGTCTCGAGATGGGTGCGGCGCGCCTCTGTCCGGAGGCCGAGATTGCGCGCCTCCAAGTGGAGGTACTCGGATTGCTCGCCGATGTCCCCACCCTTGATTCCTTGCGCGCGGGGCAGGCACGCGCTCATGCGGCCAATGGCTGGCACGGACTGCTCGATGCTGTCCTGGCCGACATCCCCTCATCGGAAGGGAAGCCCTCCCGATGAGTCGCTTCTGGATGCTTGGTGCCTGCGGCATGGGGGTTGGTCCCCTCGCCATCCACCTCAAGTCCGCCGGGCATGACGTGCGCGCCTGGGATGACGCCGCCCAAGGGCCGATGCTCGCGCATCTCGCCGCGGCCAGCATTCCCCTCGACCGCAATCCTTGGTCGGGTGGTTGGTCGCCCGAGGTGGTGGGACATTCCTCCGCCCTCCGTGAGGGACATCCCCTGCGCGCCCTCGCCGAGTCGCGCGGGGCGGAACTTGTCCGTCGCGGCGAACTCCTCGCCCGCGTCGCCGCTGGTCAGAGGCTCATCGCAATCTGCGGTAGCCATGGTAAGACCACCACCTGCGGCATGGTCATCACCGCGCTCGCTGCCGCAGGCGCCGACTTCGGCTATGTTCTCGGTGGCCTCTTCCGCGATACCTCTCTGCCACCTGCCCGCGCCTCCCTCGACTCGGACTGGCTCGTGGCGGAAGTCGACGAGAGCGACGGTACCATAGGTGGCTTCTCGCCCGAGATCACCGTCGCGGTCAACCTCGACTGGGATCATCCCGATTACTACCGCACTGAGGCCGACCTTGAGCGCGTCTTCGCTGACCTCTTCCGCCGGACACGTTCCCTCATCCTGATTCCCTCCGACAGCCCTCGCTTGCGTCGACTGGCCGCTGGTTCTGCTGCTCGCGTCCTCACCGTGGGGCAGGGCGGGGATCTCGTCTTTGACGCCTCATCCGCGGGCCCTGGCCGCTCCCGGGCCACTCTCTCCGGCCTCTGGCCTCGTGCCTCGGTTGAGTTACCCGTCGAGGGTGCCTTCAATTGCGCCAATGCCGGGCTTGCCCTCGCCGTTGCCTGGCACCTCACCGGTCATCTCGGTGCTGTCCCTCTCGGCGCCTGGTCGGGCATCCGCCGCCGCCAAGACAGCCTGCTCGACCAGCCTGGACTTCGTGTCGTCGCGGACTACGCGCACCACCCGACCGAAATCTCCGCCCTCCTCGGCCTTCTGCGCGAGGTTTCTACCGGCAAGCTCATCGTGGTCTTTCAACCCCACCGTCACACCCGCACCCGCCAGTACGCCGCGGCCTTCCGCGAGGCACTCGCCCTCGCCGACCATGTCCTGCTCCTCCCGGTTTACGCGGCGGGCGAGTTGCCCGTCGCCGGCGGCGCTTCGTCCGATATACCTTCCGCCACCGACCCGCGTTTCGAGCTCGTCGCCGATCGCGATTCTCTTCCCTCGCGACTTCGCCTGCTGCTCTCCTCTGGCCCGACCACCGTCGCCTTCGTCGGCGCAGGTGATATTGAGCGCGATGCCCAGGCCTTCGCCCAATCGGAGGCGGACCTTACCCAGCTCACCGCTGGCCGACTCTCTCCTGCATGCTTGCTGAGTCGCTCTGAGCCCCTTGCGCGCCGCGTCACGCTTGGGGTCGGTGGTGCTGCCGCTTGGTACGCCGAGCCTGCCACCGAGGCCGACATCTCCACGCTCCTTCGCGCGGCGGGCGCGGCTAGCATCCCCGTCTTCGTGCTTGGACGCGGCTCCAACCTCCTCGTGCCCGATGCAGGCTATCCTGGCTTGGTCCTTCACTTGCCCTCGGAGACCTGGGGTGGCGTCGAGGTACTCGGCGAACTCCGCTTGCGCGTCGGTGGCGGCGCCCGCCTCAAGGAGGTCTGCGGCGTGGCCGCGCGCCTCGGCCTCTCCGGCCTCGAGTTTCTCGAAGGTATCCCCGGCACAGTCGGTGGATCCCTCCGCATGAATGCCGGGGCGATGGGCGCCTGGATCTTCGACCGGGTGGAATCTGTCGAGTGGCTCGCTTCCGACGGATCCCGCCATACCGCCAGTCGCGAGGCCTTCTCCGCAGGCTATCGCGACTGTCCCCAACTGCACCATGCGGTGGTCCTCTCCGCGGTGCTTCGGGCTGAGGCCCAGTCTTCGCCCGAGGCCGTACGCGCCCGCATGGCCGAGTTCACCGCCCGACGTCGCGCTTCCCAACCGCGCGAGCCGAGCGCAGGTTGCGTCTTCCGCAACCCCCCCGGTGCTAAGGCTGGAGCCCTCATCGACGCCGCTGGCCTCAAGTCGGCTTCCGTAGGTGGAGCGCAAGTCTCGCCAGTTCATGCTAATTTCATTGTCAGCTCTGACGGCACAACCGCTGCGGATGTCCTCGCACTGATGCGTCGCGTCCGCGCCGGCGTGCGCGACGCTGGCGGAGTTGAGCTCGAGCCAGAGATTCTCCTGCTCGGTGGGGAATGGGGGGATGTCCTATGAGCCACGAGCTGCTCATCCTCTGCGGTGGCCGTTCCTCGGAGCGTGAGGTCTCGCTCCGCTCCGGCGCCTGTGCCGCCAAGGCGCTGCCCTCGGCGCGTTTGGTAACACTCGAAAGCGATGTCCTTCCCGACTTCATCAACCCCCGGCTTCATGCCGTCCTCCCTCTCCTGCATGGAGGTTGGGGCGAGGGTGGCGGATTGCAGGCAGCCCTCGAGGCGCGCGGCGTTGCCTTCTCGGGTTGCGATGCCGCGGCCAGCCGCCTCTGTATGGACAAGGTAGCCACCAAGGCTCGTCTGCGCTCGGCTGGCTTGCCCGTCGTGGAGGAGATAGCCTTCTCCCTCGGCCATCCCCCTGCCGTCGCGGAAATTGTCCGCCGACTCGGCCCCGCTGTCTTCATTAAGCCGGTCGACCAAGGCAGCAGCCTCGGCCTCTGCCGCGCCACCGGCGAAGCGGAGATCTGCGCCGCCCTTGCCACTCTATCCGGTCCCGAACGATGGATGGTCGAACCCCTTCTCTCAGGGAGGGAGCTCACCGTTGGCCTTCTCGATGGCACTGCCCTGGGGGTGGTGGAAATCGTCGCCCCGGGCGGCGTCTATGACTACAAGAGCAAGTACACCCCTGGCGGTTCGGTGCACCTCGCCCCCGCCGACCTCCCCCCCGCTACGACCGCCGCCATCTCCCGCGCTGCGGAGGCTGCATTTGCCGCCTGCGGCTGCCGAGATTTTGCCCGAGTCGACCTTGTGCTATCCCCAGAAGGACGATTCGCTATCCTGGAGATCAACACCTTGCCCGGAATGACCGACACCAGCCTCCTGCCCGACAGCGCCCGCTGCCAGGGCATCGATTATGCCCAGCTCGTGGCACGGATGGCCGCACCAGCCCTTCGTCGGGCCCAGGAGGAAATGTCACGATGATTCCTCCGATTGTCCGGCGTCTCTTTGGCATGCGCACGCCTGATGCCTTTGCTCGGGCTGACGACCGCGACTGGCGCAAGCTCATCCCCCAGGAGGTCAACCGCGTCCCCGCTGGTGCAACGGGGCGCCGTCGCGCTGCGCGCTCCTGGTTCTCGGGATCGGCCGTGGTCCTCCTCCTCGTCGGTATGGGCGCACTCCTCTGGCTCGCGCTTGACGAGACACCCTCCCGCCCTGCCTCTGACAGCCTGCGCATGCGCACCGATGGATGGCTATCGCCAGCTGCAGTCAAGTTGCTTGCCTTCCCCGCCGGTGCCCCCGCCACGCGCGATGTGGCTGCTATCCGCCTCTCCCTCGAGGCTGATCCCCAGGTCCTCGGTGCCCGCGTCCGACGCCTCTCTGATGGCACGCTAGATATCGAGCTGCGCGAGCGCCTCGCCGTCGCGCGCCTCGAGGCCCCCAACGTCCCTGGAGCCGCCCCCCTCGTCCGCTTGCTCGGCGCCGACGGCGTGCCCTTCGCCGGAGCCGGCTATCCCGCACAGGCGGTGCGCAACCTCCCGCTGGTTACGGATTTACCCCCCGAGTCCCAAGGAGGAGAGCGACGCTGCGCCGGCCTCGAGCTTGTCGCCGCTTTTCTCGGCGCGGCCCGCGCCGGCTATGGCCAGCTCCACGCCGAATGGCAGTCCGTCTCCCTGCGCGACAGCTTCGACGGTCGGACGGACATCCCTGGATCGTCCCTCCGTGTCATGCTGCGTCCCTCCTCTCAGCCTGCTGACCGACCCGCACTCGAGGAGATTGTTTTCTCCAACGCCGAGTGGAGCCGCGAGCTCGGCATGCTCGCTAGCCTGCGTATCGACGAGCTGCTGCGTCGCCCCGGTATGAACGCACGCGCCTACATCCTTAAACTCCACATCCGCAACCGCTCACAGCCAGGCATCGTCACCATGGAACCCCGTCTCGTCCCGGCCGCCTCACGATGAGGAAGCCCCGCCCCGTACCTCTGCCTCCCCGCATCGCCGCGGTGGATATCGGCACGTCGAAGACCGTCGTGCTCATCGGTCAAGTCGTCGACCGCCGCGTCCGGCTACTCGGCTTCGGCGAGCGTCGCACCGAGGGCGTGGTCAAGGGCGTGGTGGAAGACCTTCAGCGACTCACTGATTGCGTGCATCGCGCTGTAGCCGATGCCGAGAACAGTGCCGGTGTAAGCCTCCGCGAGGTCTACGCCTCGGTCAACGGCCCGCAGGTCGACGGCGAGCGCGTCAAGGGCATCCTCACCGTTCCTGGTCGCGACCGGCGTGTCACGGTGGCGGACGTCAACGAAGCTTCCGCCTCCGCCCGACGCGTCGAGCCGCCTCCCGGGCGCATGACTCTCCTCTACATGGCCCAGCCTACCCAGCTCGATGGACGGCAGGTCGCCAATCCCGTGGGCATGGGCGGTGAGCGCCTCGAGATGAGCTTCTGGAGGGTCACCCATGAGGAGAACTCGCTCCGCCAACGTATCGGCATGCTCAATGGTATGAGCCTTAACCTGCGTGACTTCCTCCTCGGTAGCCACGCCTCGGCCTGCGCGGTGGCGGGCGAGGGAGACAAGCGCACGGGCTGCCTTGTCATCGACCTCGGCGCCGGAACCACCAGCTGGATCCTCCA
>JBFZFD010000149.1:0-3180 GCA_041306485.1 Opitutia bacterium
GGAAGCCGCTGGGTTCGGGAGGGAGCATGGTGCCGTTTGTCCCTCTCGGTACGCTAGTGCCTCAGCGCGACTGGGGGCTGTGCTTCTCGCGTAGGCGCTCGAGCCAGGCCTTCACCGCCTCGTTGCCGAGGTCCTCCCGGACCTTGGTCGCGATTTGCTGGCGCATGTCCTCAATGGGTGCGACTCCCGCGGCGCGGAATTCAGTGCGAAGTAGGATGAAGTGAGCTTTCTCGCCCCCGGTCTCGAGGGTGAGAAGGTCGGAGACGCCGCCGTCAGGGAGTTTGCGCAGGGCCTCGGCGACTGGGCCAGCGAGGTCGGCCACCGCGCGCCAGCCAGCGTCGCCGCCCTCGGCGCGGTAGTCGTCGTCGCTGGTGACCTTGGCAGTGGCGATGAAGCGATCAGCAGGGGGTCCCTCGCCGCTCACGATGCTAGCTCGGGCTGCTTCGGCGCGGCGGAGGGTTTCCTCGGGGGTCTCGGAGGCGCGGCGCAAGACGGAGATCTGGCGGAAGCGCACCTCCTCTTTGCGGGTGAACGATGCCTTATTGGCATCGTAGAAAGCCTGGATACGTGCCGGGCTCGCCTCGCCGACCGAGCGGCGCACCTGCCCCAGCATGTAGTCGAAGATGATTCGGTCCTCGAGCTGGCGGCGATGTTCGGCTGGCGTGATGCCGGTGGTGCGGAGTGCGGCGAAATAGCGCAGGCGGTCACCGTCGTGCTGACGGCGCACGATGTCGTCGATCTCGGCCTGCACCATGGAGGGAGGGATGGTCATGCCACTCGCGCGGAACTCGCTGAGGACAATCGCACGGTCGGTCAGGGTGCGTAGGACCTCCGAAGCGGCTTGGCGGATCGCAGCGTCCTTTTCTCGGTCGCTGCCGCTGAGGGTACGGAGGAAGGGAGCAAGCTCGCGCCGGATATCAGAGACAGTCACGACCTGGTCTCCGGCGACGGCTAAGACTCGGTCGCCGTTCTGCTCCGTCCAGGCGTTGCCTGCAGGCGAGGGCGCAGGCGAGGGTGCAGGCGGGGTCGCGAGGAGCGCGGCGGAGAGAAGGGCGATTATCATCGGTTTTCCAGGGCGGGCAACCGGCCGATGTAGGCGCGGATTTCCACAAGTTTCCGCAGGGTGTCCTTGGCGGTCAAGCGGGGAAACCTCCCCATCTGGAGCACCGGCTCCTCCCCGCCGCTCGCCGTCACCCGGTGGCAGCGCAGGATCTGCCCCTCGGTCGCAACCCGGCAGATGCCGCGCGTCTCAGCCAAGCAGCGTAGATCAGCGAGGGCCAGCAGCGCCGTGGCCTCGGGTGGCATGCGTCCGAAACGGTCGCGTAACTCAGCGCGGATCTCCTCTACCTCGGCTGCGGTGCCAGCCAGTGCGACCCGCCGGAAGGCCTCGATGCGCAGCCGGGTCTCGGGAATCCAGGCCGAGGGAAGCGCCGCGGTGAGGATGGGCCCCTCGCCCGAAGAGGTGTCGGATGACGACCCAAGCGGCGTGTCCGCGTGCTGCACGCAGTCGAGGGTGACCTCCGCTCGCACCCTCGGCCTGCCCCCTCCCTTCAGTCGCTGCACGCTCTCCCGTAGCAGCTGACAATAAAGCTCGAAGCCAACCCCGGCGATGTGCCCGCTCTGGCGTGCACCTAGAAGGTTGCCCGCACCCCGCAGCTCGAGGTCGCGCATAGCAATACGGAAGCCAGCCCCGAGCTGGTTGTGCTGGCGGACGGCGGCGAGTCGCGAGCGGGCGCGTTCGGCCAGCTGGCCGTGTCGGTGGAGAAAGAGGTAGGCGTAGGCCTGACGGTTAAAGCGTCCGACGCGCCCGCGAATCTGGTAGAGTTGAGCCAAGCCCAGACGGTCGGCGCCTTCCAAGATGAGCGTGTTGCAGTTGGGGATGTCTAGACCGGTCTCGATAATCGTGGTGCAGACAAGGATATCGGCCTCGCCCGCCACAAACGCCGACATGGTCGCTTCGAGTTCGCCCGCCCCCATCTGGCCGTGGCCGACCGCGATGCGCGCCCCGGGCGCGAGCGCCCGCACCCGCGCGGCGCAGGCCTCAATGGTCTCGACTCGGTTGTGGAGGTAAAAGACTTGGCCACCTCGGGCCAGTTCCGAGCGGATGGCGTCGCGCACCAGTCGCTCGTCGTAGGCCCGCACCAAGGTGCGAATAGGTAGTCGCTCCCTCGGCGCCGTCTCAATCACGCTGAGGTCGCGGGCGCCGACCAGCGCTAGGTAAAGCGTACGCGGGATGGGCGTGGCCGACATAGCCAGCACGTCGACCTCGGCGCGTAGGCGCTTCAAGCGCTCCTTGTGTCGCACGCCGAAGCGGTGCTCCTCATCTACCACCACGAGGCCAAGTTTGGAGAAAGTGACATCCCCAGCGAGCAGCGCATGGGTGCCAATGACCACGTCGGCCGCGCCCGAAGCAGCCCGCTGCTTCGTCGCCGCCCGCTGCCGCGGCGTCCGGAAGGAGCTCAGCAGCTCCACGGTGACGGGCCAGCGTGACATCCTCTCCGCGAATGTCGTGTGCAGTTGCTGGGCCAACACGGTCGTCGGGGCGAGCACCGCCACCTGCCTCCCGCCGAGCACGCACTTGAAAGCAGCCCGCAGGGCCACCTCCGTCTTGCCGAAACCGACATCTCCGCAGATCAACCGGTCCATCGGCGAGGCGCGTTCCATGTCAGCCCTCGCCTCCCCGATGGCCTTGGATTGGTCAGGCGTCTCGCGGTGAGGGAAGGCCCGCTCAAACTCCCCCATCCAGACATGCTCGCCGTCCATCGGATGCGCGATGCCCGGCTGGGCCTGGCGCATCGCCTGCAACTGCAGCAGCTCCGCCGCGAGGTCGAGAGTCGCGCCCTCCGCTGCCTTGCGCGTGCGCTCCCAGCCTCCGCCGCCGAGTCGCGAGAGGCGCGGCGTCGCCCGCCCCACCCCCACGTACCGCGAGAGCAGGTGCGACTCGCGTAGTGCCAGGTGAAGCATCGCCTTCTCCGCAAACTCTAGTGAGAGGAATTCCTGCGGCGAGCCTTCCACCTCGAACGGCCGGATTCCACGAAAAAGGCAGATGCCCTGAGTTGCGTGCACCAATGCATCGCCCTCCGCTAACTCCGAAAAGTCGAGCAACTGGCTCACCCGCGAACGCTGGGCCGAACGTCGCTTCGGCAGGTTGGAGAGCGTACGGCTCCTTCGCGAGAAGAG
>JBFZFD010000150.1:0-5037 GCA_041306485.1 Opitutia bacterium
CCCCTGAACCCCAGTGTAGGAGGTAACGAGCGCAGCGAGTTGTGCCGAGCTAGCGAGCTAGAGAGCTAACGAGCTATGTATGGGCCCCTGGCCCTTGGGCTAAAGGCAGGGATACAAATTAAGAATTAAGAGGGAGATGCGGACGCCTAGGGGCAGGGGTCCCTACCCAAGGCAGTGGCACGGGAGGTCACGATGTGGTCGTGCCCCTACCCAAGGCAGGGTCCTTTGCTACGCTGGGCTAATGATACGAGCGCAGCGAGTTGTGGCCCGCTAGCACCGCTAGTACCGCTAACACCGCTAGTACGTCAAAACACAGACACAAAAAGGGCGGCCTAGTGGGCCGCCCTTGATGGGGAATGCGGGACGATTATTCGGCCTTGGGAGCCCTGGGGGACTTGCCTTCCTTCTTAGGACGGCGGGGCTTCTTGTCGCGGTTGTCGTCGCGGGATTCCTCTTCGGCGGGGGCTTCTTCGATGATGGGATTCTCGGAGACGACCTCGAAGGGCAGCTCGAAGGAGATATCGGAGTGGAGTTTGACGTGGGCGACGTGCTTGCCGAGGAGCTTGACGGGACCCTGGCCGAGGTGGACGCGCTTACGCTCGACCACGATACCCTGCTCGGCGAGGCGAGCGACGATTTCGGTGACGCTGATGGCGCCGAACATCTTGCCACCCTCGCCGGTCTTAACGGAGAAGGTGAGGGAGACGCCCTGGATTTTGGCGGCGAGCTCGGTCGCGGTCTTGAGATCGCTAGCCTGGCGGACTTCCCGGGCCTTGGAGAGGGCGTCGAGATACTTCTGGTTGGCGCGGTTGACGGGAAGCGCGATGCCCTGGAGGAACAGGTAGTTGCGCGCGTAGCCGGCCTTGACGCGGACCTTGTCGCCTTCGGCGCCTAGGCCGTCGACGGGCTTGATGAGGAGGACTTCAGTAGTGGCCATGTTGGTGAGAGGGTTGGTGGGTTGGGGGAATCAGAAGGGGACGTCGTCGTCGGGCCCGGGGCCGTCGGAGGCGGGGGCGGGGCCGCCGCGCGAGCCGCCTGAGCGGGGAGCAGGGCTGTCGCCGTCGGGGGCGCCGGCGCCAGGGGCGCGGCCGCCGATGAAGGTGAAGTTCTCGAGGACGACGCCAAGACGGGAGCGCTTCTCGCCGGTCTTCTTGTCGTCCCAGGAATCGAGCTTAAGGCGACCCTCGACGAGGATGCCGGAACCCTTGGAGCAATACTTGGCGATGATTTCGGCCTGCTTTCCGTAGGACTCGATATCGACGTAGGTGACTTCCTCGCGCTTCTCTCCCTCCTTGGTCGTGTAGGAGCGGTTGATGGCGAGGGAGAACTTGGTCAGGGGTTGGCCGCTAGGCAGGGCGCGCGACTCGGGGTCGCGGGTCATGTTGCCGGCGAGGATGACGCGATTGAAGGACGAGGCCATGGTGGTTGTGGTGGGTTTTGGAGTGGCGGGTGGCTGGGGGGAAGGCCTCGGTTGACGAAGGTCAGACCGACTGGAAGAGGACGCGATTGACGGTCTTATCGAGGCGGACCTTCTCGCGGAAGGCGACGGGGAGGGCGGCGGAGCCCTTCACCTCGAACTGGACGTAGATACCGGCGGGGAAGCGGCGGTCGACCACGCGAGCGAAGTCGCGCTGGCCGAGGTTACGGACGTCGCCGACCTTGGCATCGAGGGTGCGGAAGGTATCCTTGAGGCGCTCGACGACAGCATCGGGTGCGTCGGTGACGCCCCGGAGGTCGAGGACGAGGGTAGCGCGGTAGGCGCGCTGGGAATCTGTGGTCTTCTTGGGCATGGTTATCGTCGGGTGTTGGTGAGGTTTTGGGCGGCCGCGAGGCCGTGGGAAAGGAGGGTTTGAAGTCCGTGATTGAAGTCCGGGTAAGCGCGTTCGAGGGCGGCGAGGTCCTCTGGGGGGAGGCGGCCTAGGACGTGGTCGGCGAGGTCCTGCTGGGGGTGGCGCTTGGGGCCGATGCCGACCCGAGCTCTGATGAACTCGGTACCGAGGTGCTCGATACAGCTGCGGATCCCGTTGTGGCCACCATCGGAACCTCCGACCGTGAGCCGGAGGATGCCGGGCTCGAAGGCGATGTCATCGTGGAGCACGGCGCAGAGCGAGGGCTCGATGCGGTGGAAGCGGAGGAAGGCGGCGAGAGGCTTGCCGGTCTCGTTCATGAAGACGAGGGGCTTGATGAGGTGGACGGGGTTTCCGCCGACCTCCACCTTGGCGACCAGCGCCGGGTAGCGGCCTTCCGCCCTCCAGGGCGCACCGAGTTTCTCCGCCAGAGCTTCGAGCACGAGCCAACCCGCGTTGTGGCGGGTGGCGGCGTATTCAGCGCCGGGATTGCCGAGGGCGGCGAGGACCGCGGGAGGCATAGGACTTCAAAGAACAGGTAAAGGAAGCCGGGCGCTGCCCGGCGAAAGGTCACTTCTTGGCCGGGGCGGCGGCGGCAGCAGCAGGGGCTGCGCCAGCGGCAGGGGCGGCACCAGCCGCGGCGGCAGGGGCGGCAACACCATCGGCACCGACGACGGGTGCTCCAACGGCGGGGGTGGCGGCGGCCTCTTCGGCGGCCATCTCGGTGACGACGGCGATGACGCGCTTCTTGTCGCCAGGGAAGGTGATGCCAGGGGGCGGCTTCATCTCGCCGACGTGGATGGAGTCGTCGACCTTGAGTTCGCTGACATCGACGTCGATGAACTCAGGGAGATCCTTGGGAAGGCAGCGGACGCGGACGGACTGGGAGATCTGGTTGAGCGTGCCGCCGTCCATCTTGACGCCGATAGGCTCGCCGACGAGGCGGACGGGGATGTCGGCCGTCATTTGGGCGGCAGGGTCGATCTCGAGGAGGTCGATGTGGAGGAACTTCTGCGTGATGGGGTGACGCTGGTATTCCTTGATGAGGGAGAGGAGGCTGCCCTTGCCCTCGACATTGAGGTCGATGAGGGCGGCGGACTGGCCCTTGGCGCGCATCAGAGTGCGGAAGGCGGTCGACTCCACGGTGACCAGCTGGTTGCCGGACTTGCCGTAGATGACGGCGGGGATCGAGCCAGCCTCGCGGAGGCGACGGGAGGGTCCACGGCCGTTTCCGGCGCGGGTGGTGACGGTGAGCTGCAGCTGCTTCATGGGTGAAATGTCGTCCTGGGGAGTCACGGGCCCGGAGGAGTCCGGCCGTGCCTCGCCCAAGGGAAAGGAAGGTCGACCTTGGCCATCGGGGGGCTGCTTGTAAAGCAAACTCTAGGCCCCTGGGGTATTTGAGGGTCCGTTTGACAAAACAGGCCCATAAGCCTGTATTTAGACCACCCCCACGGTCCATGAGGCCCATTTCCAACGTCCTAGTCCTAGGCGGCGGCACCGCTGGCATGCTCGCGGCCATCACCCTCCGAACCCGGCTCCCGGGGATTACCGTGCGCGTGCTCCGCTCGCCCGAGATTGGGGTCATCGGTGTCGGCGAGGGCAGCACTCCAGACCTTCCCCGCCACCTGCACAGCTACCTAGGTATCGATACAGGCGAATTCCTCCGGAAGGTACGGCCATCTTGGAAGTTGGGTATCCGCTTCGAGTGGGGCAAGCGCCTCGACCACTTCAACTACGGCTTCCATTCCGCTTTCGGCGACCGGCTGAAGGATGCGGAGACGCCGGCCGGCGCTGGGTTGGGCTTCATCATCGGCGACGACCACTTCAACTACCACGACCGGATCAGCTCGCTGATGGAGGCAGGCAAGGTCTTCGGGCGAGACGAACGAGGTGTGCAGATGCACCCCTCGACCGGCTACCACATCGAGAACAGGGATCTGGTCGAGTGGCTCGAGGCGCATGCGCTGTCAACTGGGGTAGAAATCCTTGATGGCCAGATGGCTGAGTCGGTGCCGGGACCAGAGGGCTTGGCAGCGGTCATCACCACCGACGGGCGCCGACTCGAGGCCGACCTTTTCCTCGATGCCTCGGGCTTCCGCGCCGAGCTCATCGGCAAGGCCATGGGCGAGCCACTGGTCTCGTACCGCGACAGCTTGGCCTGCGACCGCGCGTTGGTCGGCGGCTGGGATCGGGCGGCCGGCGACCCTATCTTACCCTACACCACTGCGACCACGATGGACCATGGCTGGTGCTGGCGCATCGACCACCACGACCGCATCCACCGCGGGTATGTTTACAGCTCGGCCTTTGTCTCTGACGACGAGGCGGAGCGAGAGCTACGCGCGCTCGAGCCGAGGCTCGGCCCACTCCGCGTGGTGCCCTTCGTTTCCGGGAGGCGTCGACGGCAGTGGGTGGGCAACGTCTTCGCGGTGGGCAACGCCGCCGGATTTGTTGAACCACTCGAGGCCACATCACTCCTCGTCATCTGCAATGAGCTGCGCAACCTAACTGGTGTGCTGGCCGACTGCGGCGCCGCGCCTACTCCGGGTCTGATCGAGACCTGTAATCGGTTCTGCGCTGATGCATGGGACGAGATTCGCGACTTCCTCGCGGTCCACTATCGCTTCAACGACCGCAAGGAGACGGCTTTCTGGCGCGCCTGCCGGGCCGACACCGCACTCCATGCCTCGGAGGGGGTGGTCGCCTTCTACCGGGAGAATGGGCCGAGCATGCTCGCCGCGTCCGAGTTGCTCCGCCCCCGCCAAGCCATTTTCGGTCTCAGTGGGTACTGGACCTTGCTCCTCGGGCAGGGAGTGCCGCATGGCCGGGGTGACCTCCGCACGCCAGCCTTGGCCCGCCTCTGGGAGCGCTACAGCACCGCCAACGCGGCGGCGGCAGCCCAGGGCGCAGCGATCGAGGAGGCCTTCCCCCTGGCCTGCGACCCGAACTTCCGCTGGCCGAGGAATTTCTACGGTAACGCGGGCTGAGATCTTTTGGGCTTCTATCCGGGAAGTTTCGCCCCAAGTTGAGAGATACTCCGGCCGGAGTGGCGAAATGGCAGCCGCAGCTGACTCAAAATCAGCCGCCCTTAAAGCGTGTGGGTTCGAGTCCCACCTCCGGCACCGGGGGGCCGTATGACCCGCATACTTACCTTTCTCCTGCTCGCCCTGGCAGCCTCGCTTGCAGCCGC
>JBFZFD010000151.1:0-2841 GCA_041306485.1 Opitutia bacterium
GAGGAGATGGAACGCCGACTGCGTGTCAGCGCAGAGGAGATGGCGCATGCTGGAGAATACCAGCACCTGATTGAGAGCGGGAGTCGCGATGCCGACTTCGCCCGCCTCGCCGCCATCTACCGCGCCGCCCGCGCTAGCCGCTCATGAGCCTCGACGCTGAGGGCATCTCCGGGGTGCTGGAGGAGATTGCCCGCATCCTCGAACTCAATGGCGAGAATCCTTTCAAAATTCGCGCCTACCACAACGGCGCACGCTTCCTCGAGTCCCTGACCGATGACCTCGACGAGCTCATCGCCTCCGGTCGGCTCGCCGAGCAACCCGGTATCGGCGAGGCCCTCGCCGACAAAATTGCCACCTTGCGTCGTGATGGGCGCCTCGAGTTCCACGAGAAGCTCCGCCTATCTCTCCCGCCGGGCCTACTCGAGATTCTCACCATCCCCGGTGTCGGGCCCAAGAAGACGCGCGTGCTCTGGACGGAGCTTGGTGTGACTGACATCGCCGCCCTTCAGGCCGCTTGCACCGAGGGCCGCGTGGCCGCCCTCAAGGGCTTCGGCGAGAAGACGCAGGCGAAGATCCTCGACGGTATCCGCAATCGCGAGGCCTATGGAAAGCGCCACCTCTGGGCCGCGGTCGAGCCTCTTGTCCAAGTCCTCCTCGAGGGCCTACGCAAGCTCCCCCAGGTGAAACTCGCCGAGGCTGCTGGCTCTTTCCGACGCAACCGCGAGACCGTCGGCGACCTCGATGTCATTGTCGGCTCCGATGAGCCAGGCCCCATCATGGATTGGTTTGTGGGCCGACCCGGTATCACTGAGGTGACCGCGCGCGGTGAGACCAAGTCTAGCGTGCGTGTTGAGGGCGGCCTGCAGGTCGACCTCCGCGTCGTCCCTCCCGGCCAGTTCTTCTTCGCCCTCCACCACTTCACTGGTTCCAAGGATCACAACGTGGCCATGCGCCAACGCGCCCTTTCCCGAGGACTGAGCATGAGTGAGTGGGGTCTGGCTCCCCGCGACCCCGAGGCCGTCGCGCCTCCGGCGGATGATGAGCCTGCGGTTTTTGCCGCCCTTGGCCTTCCCTGGATTCCTCCCGAACTCCGGGAGGGGCATGGTGAGATTGAGGCTGCGGAGGGAGGCAATCTCCCCCGGCTCGTCACTTTGGCCGACCTCCGTGGGGCTTTCCACAACCACACCACGGAATCCGACGGTAAATCCACCCTCGAGCAGATGGCGGCGGCAGCCGACGCGCTCGGCTGGGAATACCTCGCGATCACCGACCATTCGCAGACCAGCGTCTACGCTGGCGGACTCGAGATTCCTCGGCTTGAGCGGCAGATTGCCGCCATCGCTGAGCTCAACGCCTCTGGCCGCTTCCGCACGCGCATCCTTTCCGGCAGTGAGGTCGACATCCTGCGCGACGGCTCGCTCGACTACCCTGATGAGCTCCTCGCCCGGCTCGATGTCGTCGTCGCCTCTGTCCACGCTGCCTTCACCATCCCTGAAGAGGAGCAGACCGCCCGCATCGTCCGTGCGCTCGAGCACCCGCTCGTCCACATCCTCGGCCATGCCACGGGCCGCCTCCTCCTGCAGCGCGAACCCTACAAGGTGAACCTCTCCAAGGTCATCGACGCCGCTGCTGCCAATGGCAAGAGCATCGAGCTCAACGCTTACCCGCGACGCCTTGATATGGATTGGACCCACTGGCGTCGTGCCGCCGAGAAGGGTGTGGTCTGCTCGATCAACCCCGACGCTCACCTTGCCGACCATCTCACCTATGTGCGACACGGCGTTAATGTGGCACGCAAGGGTTGGCTGACCCCCGAGCAAGTACTCAACACCCGACCCCTCGCCGAAGTCCTCCGCTGGCTCCGTCGCTGAGCCTTGCCCCTTTGCTCCCTTCCCGCAGATTAACGCCATGATTCACGACAAGCGCCGCCTCCTCCTCATCGCCGGACCCTGCTCGCTCGAGTCCGAGGAAAATGTCCGTTCCGTCGCCAAGGAGCTCCGTGCCCTCGCTGACCGCGAGCCCGACCTCAATATCGTCTTCAAGGGTAGTTACGACAAAGCCAACCGCACTTCGCTTTCTGGCGTTCGTGGTCCTGGTATGGAGGCAGGGCTCGCCCTGCTCGAGATTGCGCGCAAGGACTACCGCTTTCCCATCCTCACCGACGTCCATGGCCCCGAACAATGTGAGCCCGTCGGCAAAGTCGCCGACGTGCTCCAGATTCCAGCCTTCATGTGCCGTCAGACCGACCTGCTCGTCGCCGCCGCCCGCACCGGCAAGGTTGTCAATGTCAAGAAGGGCCAATTCCTCTCCCCCTTTGAAATGCGCTACGTGGTCGACAAACTCGCCAGTGCGGGCGCCGCGGAGGTTTGGCAGACTGACCGTGGCACGACTTTCGGCTACCAGAACCTCGTGGTCGATATGCGCGCCTTCCCTATCATGGCCGCCAACGGTTGGCCGACCGTGATGGACGCCACCCATGCCGTCCAACTGCCCGGCGCAGCTGGTGGCTCCTCTGGTGGACAACGCGAGTTTGTCCCGGTGCTGGCCCGTGCTGCGCTCGCCGCGGGTGCCGACGGTCTCTTCATGGAGACGCATCCGGATCCGTCCAAGGCCATCTCCGATGGACCTAGCCAGGTGCCACTCGATCAGTTCGCCGAACTCGTCCTTTCCTGCCTCCGTATCTGGCGCGCTGCGCGAGGCTGAGTCAGCCGATGAGCCGCCCCGCTTGCCCGGGGTCGAATTTCCCTCGGGCATCGAAGGGTAGGGCATCCACGAACACATAGCGCCGCGGCCGCGCTGCTGGCTCAAGTACCGCTGCCGCTGCCCGCAAAGCAGCCTCCT
>JBFZFD010000152.1:0-2632 GCA_041306485.1 Opitutia bacterium
CACCGCGGCGGCCACGCCTAACGCGACCACTGCCAAAATCATCCACCAGTCGCTGCGCCGGGCCATGAGGTAAACACCCTAGACACCTTATCTCGGCGGTTAAGCCTAATCGCCGGATGAGCCCCACTGCTTCGGGTAGGGTCGTCTCACCGAGACGACCGCGGCCTGCTCGGCGAGCAGGCCCTACCTGCCTTGGGTAGGGAGGTTGCTACGCAACCTCCGGGCGTGAGACCTCCACCAGCCAACGCAGACCCAAGGCCTTCGTAATACCCCTCATCAAGGCAACGAGCGATGCGAGTTGATCCCATCCAACCCACCAACCTGCCAATCAACTAAACGCCCGCTGCCTTGCACTCGATCCCGAAGGCCCTCGCCCCCGACTGCATCTGCCGATCGCTCGACCACACTGTGCCGAACCCATGCTCCACCGCGCAGGCTAGATGCATCGCATCCGCCGAGCGCATGGGCAGACTTTTTCCGTGCTGGGCATAGACTGAAGTCAGGATGCGATACGCGGGCTCGCCGATGGACATCCAAATGAGCTGTCCTGATGACGTGTCTAGTTCCAATCGGTCAAGAGCCGCCCGACAATCCCCCTCACTTAGCTCGCCGTTCCGGACCTTGCGATGCAGCGCGACCACCACCTCGGCACGCCCGTGCGCCGCGCAGGCCATGACGCCGTCATCACCCACAAGTTTGACCACCGCTAGGCTATCCGGCTCACGACAAAGCATCTTGAGCACATAGCAGCTGTCGAAACAAAGCCGGCTCATCGCCCCTCGCGGTCCTCGGAGATGATGTCAGTCGAGTCCGAGACCTTGCCGTCCTTCCTTCGCGATGGGAGCAGGAGCGGCTTATGCCGAGCCCAATAGCTTTGGCGCTTAGCCTTGGGCTCCTGCACTGCGCCTTCCGCGGCCAAGCTCGACTCCAATGCCCGTGCCACAAGGGCACTCAGGGTCAGCCCGGTCTCGGCCGCCCGCACCTTGGCCCGCCTCACTAAGGCATCGGGCAATATAATCGTCGTTTTCATACCCAATACCGTACTTCCGTACTTACGGCATGCAAGCCGACAATTGTTAAGGGGTCGAGCCTTCCGACTTAACAATACCCCTCGCGGCCATCATCCTCTCCCTGTGCTCCCGTCGACCCCAGCGGTCGCGTCGTCCACCGACGCCCTCGATGCCGCCGATCGGCGGCACGCCTGGCATCCCTTTACCCAGATGCGGGAGTACATGGACAACCCTCGCGTCCATGTCGCTCGAGGCGAGGGGTGCTGGCTGTGGGACACCGAAGGGCGTCGCTACCTCGATGGCAACGCCTCCGTCTGGACCAATGTCCATGGACACAACGACACCGAGCTCAACGCCGCCCTCCGCGCCCAGCTCGACCAGGTCGCCCACGTCACCCTCCTCGGCCTCAACCACCCTCGCGCCACCGAGCTCGCCGAGCAACTCTCCGGCCTGACGCGCGGTGCGCTCAATCGCTGCTTCTTCACCGACAACGGCTCCAACGCCGTCGAGGTCGCCCTCAAGCTCTCGCTCCAATACTGGCAACTGATTGGCAAGCCCGACCGCACCGGTATCGCCGCCTTCGCTGGCGCCTACCACGGCGACACCTTTGGAACGATGGCGCTGGGCGACCGTGGGCCCTTCCACGCTCGCTTTGAGCAATGGCTCTTCCCGGTCCATCGCCTGCCTGCCCCGGTCCACTCTGAGTGCGCCGGCCAGGTTGCCGTCAGCGACGCCTCAGCGTCCCTCGCCGCTCTCCGCACCTTGCTCGACACCGAAGGCGAGCGCCTAGCCTGCCTCGTCCTCGAGCCCCGCATCCAAGGCGCCGCCGGCATGATCCAGCAGCCGCCCGGCTTCGCAGCCGCCGTGGCCGACCTCTGCCGCGAGCACGGGGTCCATCTCATCCTCGACGAAGTCTTCACCGGCTTCGGTCGCCTCGGCGCGCTCACCGTCGCCGAGACCGAGGGTATCGTGCCCGATTTCCTCTGCCTCGCCAAAGGTCTTTCCGCCGGCTACCTGCCTCTCGCCGCCACCCTCACCTCCGAGGCCATTCACCAGCCCTTCATGGGACGATTCTCTGAGGGCCGTACCTTCTTCCACGGCCATACCTTCTCCGGCAACCCCCTTGCCTGCGCCGTGGCCCTTGCTTCCCTACGCAAGCTCCGCTCGCTCCTCTCCAGCGATGCTCCCGCGGCCGCCGCCGACGCCCTTGGCCAAGGCCTGCTTGCCCGATTCTCGTCGATGCCTGGGGTTCGCTCCGTCCGCCAGCTCGGCCTCGCCGCAGCAATCGACTTTGCCCCACCTGCCGGGCATCCCGTCTGGCCCGCCGACGCCCGCACTGGCTACCGCATTTGCCTCGCGGCACGCCGCCATGGCCTGCTCATCCGCCCGCTGGGCGACTCCGTCCTTATCGTTCCCCCCATCATCATCTCGCCCGCCGAAATTGACCATCTCCTCTCGGCTCTGCACACCGCCGCGACCGAGGTTCTTGCGGATATTAAAAACTAGAAACGAAGAACGAATAACCGCTTCGCCCAACCCACGCACGTTCCCCTTTCCTTGGTATCCCCAGAATCCTCAGTCTCCTTAGTACCCTCCCTCTTCCCCTTCCCCTTCCCCTTCCC
>JBFZFD010000153.1:0-4079 GCA_041306485.1 Opitutia bacterium
CTTCCGCAGCCTTCTCCGTCTCACACCTCTCGACCCGCAGCTCATCCGCGGCTCCCACGGGCGTATCCCGGAGGACTCGCTTGACTGGCCCGTGCTCATCGAGCCCCGCAAGGGTCTGCCCGAGATCCTCGCCGCTTCCGATGTCCGTGACCGGCTGGCGGCTGGGTTCTGACCGTGCTGCTGCTGCATGGCCATTATAAGTTCTTCCGCCGCAGGGTGGCCTTGCGCAACGTCTTGTGCACGGTCTGCAAAGCCCCCCGCCTCGCGGTCGGCTTCCGTAGTTGGGTCGTCCTCCATCTCTTCTGGATTCCCCTCCTTCCCGTCGCGCGCGTCACGGACTGGGTCTGCGCCAGTTGCGGCAACAACCCCAAGGCCAACCTGACGGCGCGACCTGGGTCGTACCGATGGTCGCTTGTTGTCGCCGGGCTCCTGATGGTCGGAGGTTTGGCCGTGCTCATCAGCACCCTTGTGACCGGCAGGGATCCCCTTGGTCAGGGCAAGGGCGGGCTTTCGGACGGAATCGTCAGCGCCGCTGCCCTCGTGATGGTGGGCAGCGTTTTCGGCTGGCAGATCCGACGCCAGCTCCGCCGGACCACTGAACTCGGGGTTGACGATGGCAAGACCCCCGTCTCGGCGCTCTCCGGCGACACCTGCCCGCTCTGCAGCGCGCTGACGCTCACCCGCGACAAACCCCGCTGCGAGGCCTGTCAGGTCGAGATACAGACGCGCTGAGTCGCACGGGTTTGGGAGGAAGGGCAGGGCTTGACACCTATGTTATTACGCTGTTATTACTTCTGTCCCATGGCCTACAAATCCAAGATCCGTCGCGTCGGTAATTCCCTCGGCATCTTGCTGCCCAAGGAGCTCCTCGAGGATCTGCGCGTCAAGGAAGGCGACGAGCTGTCCTTCGACAAAGCTAGCGGCACTTACAAGGTCACACCGGTACCCTCCGGCGATCCCGAGTTTGAGCGCGCCATGGAGGTGTTCCGGTCGGTGACCGAGCGCTACAAGAACGCCCTGCGTGAGCTGGCCAAATGAGCCCCGAGCCTCGCTGGTTTAGCCGCGAGATGGCCGAGGCGCTGCATGCCCTTGTCCTCGCTAGGCATGGCGGTGGACGCGGCGTCCGCGATGTGCGTCGGCTGGAATCTGCCCTCGCTCGCCCGCCCAATATCTTCGCCTATGGCGACGCATCGTTCCCGCAGATGGCGGCGGCTTATGCCGCTGGCATTATCGAAGGGCACCCCTTCGTCGATGGCAACAAGCGCACGGGCCTAGCGCTAGCCATTGCCTTCCTAGAGTTTAATGGCCTGCGTTTCCGTGGGTCCGAGGCCGAGGCCGTCGTGCATACCCTCGGTCTCGCCGCCGGCGAGGTCAGCGAGGCGGCCTTCGCCGCATGGCTTGAGGCCAACCTCGAGGAGCCGCAGGTCGAGGCCCCGCGCGCGAGTCGTCGCAAACCTGCGGCCAAACGGCGTCGTCGCTGATTGTCCTCAGGCCGTGAGTCGGGCTAGGCACTCGGCGTAGAGCGCCTGGGTCCGCGCGACGACTTCGTCTGGCAGGCGCGGTCCGGGCGGTTGCTTATCCCAGGGCTGCGCCTCGAGCCAGTCGCGCACGAATTGCTTGTCGTAGGATGGTTGGCTGCGTCCGGGCTGCCAGGTCGCGGCCGGCCAGTAGCGCGAGGAGTCAGGAGTCAGGACCTCGTCGATGAGCACGAGTGAGCCGTCGGGAGCGCGGCCGAACTCAAACTTCGTGTCCGCAAGCAGGATGCCCGCTTTGGCGGCGCGCTCTGCACCCATCCGATAGAGGGCGATGGAGGCCTCGCGCACCGCCCGGAAGTCCACCTCGCCGAGAATCTCCGCGCAGCGCGCCTGCGTGATGGGCTCGTCGTGGCCCGCTGCCGCCTTGGTCGACGGCGTAAAGATCGGCTCCGGCAGCCTCGACCCGTCGAGCAACCCTGCGGGCAGTTGGTGGTCGAAGATCGACCCTGTCGACTTGTATTCCTTCCACCCACTCCCAGCGAGGTAGCCACGCACCACCGCTTCTATGGGCAGCGGCGTCAGCTTGCGCACAAGCATCGCCCTCGGGATGAGCGTCTCGTGGCCGCGGAGGGCGCGCGCGAGAGCGACCTCATGATCGGTCACGAGGTGGATGGGGAATACCTTAGCCGCCTGCGCGAACCACCAGAGACTGAGTTGAGTGAGGAGGATACCCTTGCCCGGCACGCCATTGGGCATGACCACATCGAAGGCAGACAGCCGGTCGGTCGCCACAATCAGGAGATTTTCCCCGAGGTCGAAGATCTCGCGCACTTTGCCCGTGGCCACCTTGGGATAGGGCAGTCCCTCGACGGTCATCAGCGCCTCGCGCGGCAGGTCAGTCCTCATCCGCCGAAGGGGAAGCGTTATCTGCCTCCGGGGAAAGAGAAAACCGCTCAGCGTCTGCCGAGCGTCGTCTCCACATTGCGCAGGAACTCCTCCCGCCAGCGGTAGCCATCGAGTAAGCTAGGGTCGTCCCTCCCTAGCAACCGCAGGGCTAGGTAGAGTGCTTCAACCGTAGCGAGGCCCTCGGAGGGGTCGGCACCTTCCGCATTTCGCCGTGGGTAGGCGGTGGGCACGGGAGGTAGCGAGCGGGGCAGGGTGGTCCCTGTCACCCTGGAGCGCAATCGGGGTACGTGCTTCCAATTGCCATCGAGCAGGATCAGCCCGCGCCCGATGTCCCCGGGTCCAAGCACCGGTGCCCCGACCTCGAGGAGGATGCGGCCCTCGCCTCGCACCACCGCAGCTCCCTCAGCGGTGATGAACTCGAGGTCAGGGCGGCCGCGGAGGGGTTCGACCGTACACTTGGCTAGGTTTTCCGAAGGGTGACGTAGGATGGTGGTGAGCCCAGACATGGTCATTCCGCGGCGAGTGCGAGCCGCAAGGCCTCACCTGCGACGGCGAGGCCGAAGGCGCCGGCGACATGTGCGGCGGTGCCATAGCCCCACTCGCAGTTGGGCCTCAGGTCATCGTCCACCGGCAAGGAGCTGCCTGGGATACCCTCGCAGTCGTTGGCAACGATGAGAGGCTCGTCTGACCAGGCGCAGCGGATGGACATCGGTCCCTTGCGTGGGAGGCCAAGCTCTTGGCGCAGGCGCTTTCGCACGAGGCGGAGCAAGGGATCGTCCCTCGACTCCGCCAAGTCGCCGATGCGTACGCGGGTGCCATCCAAGCGTCCTGCGCATCCGCCAGTAGTAACCACTGGGCGACCAGCCGCGTGGGCCGCGGCGAGGAGGGCGCACTTCACACCGAGGGCATCGATGGCGTCGATCAACACCCCGGGATATTCCCCTAGGAGGTCGGCCGCGCTCGTCTTGGTGACGAATCGCACAACAGGAAGCGCCTCGATACTGGGATGGATTGCGCGGGCCCGCGCGGCCAGCACCTCCGCCTTGGGCCGACCAGCCTCGCCAGCCAAGGCATGCAGTTGTCGGTTGGTATTCGAAAGGCACACGCTATCGCCGTCGACCAGCACGAGACGTCCGACCCCGCTCCGGGCGAGGGCCTCGGCTGCCCAGGAGCCAACGCCGCCAAGGCCGACTACGACGAAGGACGACCTCGAGAGACGCTCCGCCCCCGCGCGCCCATAGAGACGGGCGACGCCGGCGAAGCGCTCCAGGTGGGCGGCATCCATCCGTCGATGAATGCTTTTCTTACCTAGTTCGGAAGCAAAAAGCCCTCTTGCCGTGTTCGAACGCCCGCGTAAGTTCGTGACCCCATGGCTTCTTCGGAACCAAAGGCCCCCACCGTTCTCATCGCGCCCAGCACGCCGCTGTGGTTTCACGGGCTCCGTTGGACCTTGATTGGCGCGGCCCTCGCCTTCCTTGGCGTCTTTGTCACTATCCTCCTCGCCCACCTTCGCGCGGTCCCCGTGGCGGCGGCCTTCCGGATTATCTCGGAGCCGATCCTGCAGGCCCGCCTCGAGCAGCGTTCTTGGCCGGCAGCCTTCAATTTTAGCCAGCCCAGTGAGGCCATCCAGCGCTACAAGTTCTCGGAGGCTTGGGACAAAGTCCTCCCTGATCTCGATCTCCCCGGCGAGTGGAGTTT
>JBFZFD010000154.1:0-13484 GCA_041306485.1 Opitutia bacterium
CAGCAGGGTCCGAGCGACCACCGTGCGGAGTCGCCGGCGCTTGCGAGGCGGCGCCGCTGGTTCCATCACTCAGGGTGCCGTCCAGGGTGCGAGCGCCTCCGCCAGGCCGGCCTCGGGGAGGAACAGGGTGCCGTCAGACTCATCGCGCATCAGCAGCGTGGAAGGGCCCGCGCTCGCCGCGCAAAGGTAGGTTCGTAGCGACTCGCTTGCACCAGCGGCACCCGCGGCCGAGCGATCCGTTACGCGTACGACCAGACGCCATCCGTTGGGCTGCGTAGGTGTAGTCGTGTCCTCTGACACGAAGGAGCGGGCTTGCACGTGAGCGAGTCGCTCAGCGAGGGCGAGTGCCTGGGTGGCGTTGATCTCGCCCTCGGCGAGCCAGCGACCGCCCTCGCCCAAGCGCGCCTGAGCGAGTGGCTTGCCGTTGGCAGCCAGTATCTCGACGCGCGCGACCTGCGTCCCGGCTGGGAGTCGGGCGAGGGTCTCGGTCCGCCAGTCCCCGGGCAGCACCGAGAGCCAGCGTTCCATCGGTTGGTCAGTGGGACAGGCGAGCACGGGCCCTCCTGGAGAGCGCACGAGCACGCGGCCTTTGTCCGCGGCTAGCTCATAGGTCAACTTGCCGCCGGCGAACTCCACGTCGACCCGCAGCCAGGAAAACCCAGGAGGAGGGACGACCTCGCGGCCGTCCGCGGCTCGCAGGCTGGTCAGTAGCCGGAGGAATTGCTGCGCGCGCCCAACGCCCACCTCTAGGCGGCGGGTCGCCGTCGATCCAGGGACGACGGGCATCTCCCAGCGGCCAGCCGCACTGGTGCTCTCGAGCCGGTGAAGCGTGAGTGAGCGCTGGTCGGCGAGGTGCGTCAGCGTGATGCCCTTGGCACCCGCTGGATCGAAGTCGCAGGGCTGGCGCGAGCGGAGCTCCGTCAGCGGGTCTTCCCAAGGAGAAAGCGCTGTCTCTTCGATGAGAAAGCGCTGGCTAGGATTCTCCTCCAGGCAGGCCTCTGCGAGTCCATCCTTTGCATCCCAGATCAGCAGGACCTCGCGCCGGCTGGAGCTCTCAAGTGAAATCCGCAACCGAGGTTTCTGCTCAACCGGGTCCCGCTTCTCGAGGAAGCGCTTTACCCGTAGGTCCGCCAGCGCGCTGACCGCCCGTGGCATACGCTCGGTATCGGCAGCCAAGTTGATGGGTGCTTCGAATCGCCAGGCAGGCGCGGGTTCCGCTTTGCCCACCTGCTCGCGGGTCTCCAGCACGAGACCCCAGCGCTGGTCCTCCCCGCTGGTTCGGGCGCGCCGCACACTGATGGCGCGTGCCTCGAATGGGGAGAGGGTGAAGACGTTTTCTACTCGGTAGGCCTCGGGTGGTAGCGCGAGGGACTTGAGCAAAGACTCGCCACCGATTGCCCCGCCGCGCTCGCCGCCATCTAGCAACGCGGTGAGACTGCCGCCCGCCGCGCTCTCGGCGATCACGGAGGCGCTCACCTTCGCGCCGCCCTCCGCGCCGACCGTCACGACCCATCGTTCTTTGGCATCTGCGGGAACGGGACGCCGGGGTGACTCCCGAATGAGGGCGAGTTCGCCGAGCAGCCTTTGCACCTGCCAAGGATTGGCGGTCCAGCGGAAGGGCTCGGTCATTTGCCATCCTCCATCCGCTCGCTCCAGGCGGATTTTTCCAGAAGGACCTTCGAGGGTCACCGACGTGGGGACAGTGGGGAAGGAAAGTCCCCGCTCGAGGATGTCGCTAGGCTCGGGCAGGGAGCGCCAGACCAAGGCCGCACAGGCCAAGTTGGCCGCGAGCAGGATCAAGGTGGTGCGCGAGAGACGCATTGGCCGCTCAACTCCTGCGGCGCCAAGCCGAAACGGCAAGCCCGACCGCTGCGATAACTAAGGGGAGGAGGAGAAATCTCCAGCCTAGGGTGCCGAGCTGCGAGGCCGAAGCGGTCACCGCGAACTTGCCCAAGGGACGGGTGGGAATGGAGATGGCACGCTCCCTGCCACCGAGCCACTGGATGGATTGCAGGAGGAAGGCGCTGTTACCGCCGCGACCCAGGCGGGCATTGCTGGCGAGTTCAGAACTACCGATGACGACGAGTCGGCCGCCCGCCGCACTCGTGCCGGTCGTGCCAAGCCCTACGCGGCGCTCGGCCGCTAGGGCAACGCAGATGGGCCCGGAGAAGTCCCTCGCCGGGTCGAAGCGCGCTGGCTCGCGCCGCGGTTCGGTTTCTCCCCATGAATCTTGCGAACTGTAGACCATCTGCCAGACACCGAGGGTGCTGTCGGGCGAACTCCCTAAGTCGTAGCCGACCGGGCGTAGTCGACCGGCTACCAGCGGTAGGTCGAGCGTGGAGAGAATCTCAGCGATGGGATGCAGTCGCGTGTCGAGATTACGTAAGGCGATGTCACCGTCGGGCAGGCGTCGCGATGCATCCGGCTCGCGCAGTTCGGCGTCGGGCGAGAAGATAGCCCATGAGTCCAGGATGGCGTCTAGCCCGTGTTCTCTTCCTGGGTCGAGCAGCAGCAGCACCCTGCCGTTGCGCTCTTCAAGGTAGGTTCGGATCAGTTCAGCCTCGGCAGGGGAGAAGGCCGACACCGGTCCGGGCACAATGATGAGCGAGGCGTCGCGGGGGACGGGGCCAGTCAGCGACAGGCTGCGCAGCTCCACGTTGGCGAGCCGCAGCTGCCGCGCCAACTGGCTCATGCCTCGGCTTCCCGAGGCATCGTCGACCGACAGCTCGCCATGCCCTCGCGTCACATAGGCGAGGATGGGACGGTCATCCGCCACCTCCAGGAGTGCAGCGAGCATGGCCTCCTCGATGCGGCCCGCCTCGCCGAGGCCGGCGAGCTCACCGAAAGTCATCACGCGTCGCCGCGGGCCGCAGGCCAGCACCACGGCCGTATCCGGCGGCAAAGGTCCGTGCCGCGCGGTGAGCGTGGCGAGAGCCTGGGCTCCATCCGCGGAACCAGCCCGCACGAGGCGCAGCCATTCCCGCCCTCCCGCACTGGCGGTCTCGGACACCGCCTCAAGCAACCGCGCCGCCTGTCGGCCTGCCGCACGATCGGTGTCAGCGCCCTCCGACTCTAAGCCGATGATGGTCAGCCAGGCTTGCTCTCCCGCGGGAGCGCGCCGGCCCACCTCGGTGACGAGCGCCGCTGCCTCGGATGAAAGCGAATGCCGCCGGTCAGCCGTCAGGTCCGCTCGCACGCGGCAACCTGGGCTGGCGGCGAGGAGGTTCAGTGCCACGGCGAGCGCCACCGCCATCACGACCTGCAGCCACCGGTTGAGTGCACGCTCGCGCCGGATGTGCCGGAAATCGTCGCGCGTTTCCATCTTAGTCGGACGCCTCCACGGCGAGGGTGGTGAGGCCGAGGCAGAGCAGGCTGCCGGTGGCGTAGAGCGCGAGCGGCCGGGTATCAATGATGCCAGCGGCGAAATCCTCGAGGTGGGCTAAACTCCTCAGGTGGTCAGCCGGTCCCTTCAGCCAACCGAGCCATTCCCAGCCTTCTGTCGGTAGCGCGTCGAGCAGGCCACCTCCCGCGGTCAGAGCGAGTAGGCAAATAAAGGTGAGCATCGCCGCCAGGGCCGGGCTGCGGGTGCGCGAGCTGCAAAGCAGCCCGATAGCGACATGGAGGAGCCCGCTCAGGGCGACGAAGGCAATACCTCCGCCCAAGGCCAAGGGATCGGCCACGCGCGGGTCAGCCGAGGCCCCAAGCACTGGCTGGGCGAGGAGGGGCAGGGCGGCAAACGATGCCCAGAAAATCACCCAGGTGATCCAGATGGAGAGGAACTTCGCCGCCACCACCGAGACGGCACCCGCTTGGGTGGTGAGCAGTGCTCCGAGGGTCCCAGCACGCCGATCCTCGGCGAAGCTTCGCATTGTCAGCAAAGGCAGGATGCAGAGCAGTGGGAGAGGAAACCAGCGGAAGACCGCTTCGATGGGCGTCCAGGCCTGCGGTCCTTGGCTGCAGGCGAGCAAGGCATACCAGTGGATGGTTCCTAGCAGGGCGAGGAAGAGAGCCCAGGTGGCCCAGGTCGACCACGCTAGCCAGGTTGCGCGCAGCTCGTGCTGCAGGAGGTGGCGGAACGCGCGCATCTCAGGAGGTGCGCGCCTCCTTCGCTCCGGCATCTCGCCGGGTTGCGGCGAGGAAGATTTCCTCGAGCCCGGCTGGCTCCTCGGCCAGTGAGCGCACGGCATACCCCGCACGGAAGAGTTCTCCCAGTAGACTATCCCGCGCAGGTGATCCCACTGGCAGGCTCACCCGGAGGCGTCCGCCCTCGAGCGTCGTAACCTCGGCCGACGGGTCTAGCTGGCGAGCGAGCGTGAGGAGCGCCTCCGCCCCCATCTCCACATCAATGAGCAACGCGGGCGGCGGCAGGAGGTCGCGCCGGAGTTCCTCGGTACGGCCCTGGGCCACCACACGACCCCGGTTAATGATGACCACGCGGTCACAGACCTGTTCAACCTCGGGGAGAATGTGGCTGGAGATAAGCACGGCCATTTTCCCGCGGAGGCTACGCAGGAGCTCACGGATACCCAAAATTTGGTGCGGGTCTAGGCCGATGGTCGGCTCGTCGAGAAGAATGACCTCGGGGGAGCCGACGAGCGCGTCGGCGATGCCCACCCTCTGCCGGAAGCCCTTGGAGAGCTGTCCGATGAGAGTGCCGGAGCGCGCCACCAAGTCGCAATCGTGCAGCACTTGGTCAACCCGCAGCTCAACGTCCTCTTCCGGCACGGCCTTGAGGCGTGCGCGGAGCTCGAGGTACTCACGTACGCGCACATCGTCTGGCAGCGGATTGTTCTCTGGCATGTAGGCCAAACGCCGGCGCGCTCCCACGGGGTCGATGGCAATCGACTCGCCCCAGACCGACGCCCGGCCGGAGTTGGCAAGGAGCCGACCAGCGAGGATGCGTAGCGTGGTCGACTTGCCCGCTCCGTTGGGACCGAGAAATCCGACAATCTCCCCGGGTGCCACCGTGAAGGAGACATCCTCGATGGCAGCTAACCGGCCGTAGCGCTTGGTCAGTCCCTGCGCTTCGAGCGCGTGAACCGGCGGCTGGTTGTCCCCGGGCATGCGCCGCTCAGGGCGTCCCCTGGGCCGAGGGGCGCAGGGCCGGCTCGGTGGCAATCAGACGGCGCTGCTCCTCGCGCCAAGGGTGCTCGGGGCCAAGCAGGCGGTCCATCTTATCGAGCCAGTTGCGGGCGCCGCCAGTGTCCTTGGCCGCGAGCGACCCGCGGGCTAGCGCCAGGAAGGCGGGGCCGCGGAGCGCCTCGGGAGCCTCAGTGGACTCGGCCACTGCGGCGAGCTGGGTCACGGCATCCGCGGCACCTTGGTCAAGGGCGATGAGGCCGGCGTAGAGGCGAGCGCGCCAGAGCAGAGCCTGTCCGGCGCGGCCCTCGCCGGGGTCGCTCTGCGCAGCAGCGGCATAGGCCTCGACCGTGCCCTTACCTTCGGCCTGAAGCCGATCGGCGATTTGCAGCAAGGCTGCGGTGGAGAGGGGGTGGCCAGGATTCTCGGCGGCGAACGCGCGAAGGGCGGCCTCATCCCCCTCGGCGGCGGCGAAGGCCTCGCGGATGCCCTCGCGGCGCGAGTCATTCCAGGCAGCGAAGGCGAACCAGGCAATCAGGCCCACCACCACGGAGGTGAAGATGCCCACAATCCGGTCGCGGTGGCGCTCCCAGAAGAGCCACATCCGGTCCTCGGTGTCGGCTTGGGCGAAGTCCTCGTCCACGACCACGAGGTTTCGGTCATCGTCCTTGGGTTTCGGGGTGCGGTCTTGGGACATGGCAGGCCCTCCCAAGGTTGCCAGCTGCGGTCCCGAGTCAATCCCTCCCCGCCCGCATCGGCGCTTGTCCCCTCGGCACATCCAGATAATCCTCCCCTCTTCCCATGCCCACGCCCGCCGACGTCCTCGCGGGGCTCCGCGCCTCCGGCCGACTCTCCCCCGCTGCCCTCGCCAACCTGGCCGGGTGGCTCGGGTCCGGCCACTTGCCCGCTTGGGCCGTCGCCGCCATCGGCGAGTTAGCCGCCGCCGGCGCCTGGTCCGAGCTCGAGGATCGCTTCTACCGAGGCGTCGCCTTCGGCACCGGTGGCATGCGTGGTCGCACCATCGGCAAAGTCGTCGCCCCCTCCGAGCGCGGGGGTGCGTCAGAGGGTTCCGCACCAGAGCATCCCGCCGTCGGCACCGCCTGCCTCAACGCCTTCAATATCCTGCGTGCTACCCGCGGCCTGCACGCTCACCTCGCCTCCACCGCTGGCCCGTCGCCCCGTTTGATTATTGCACACGACGTGCGACACTTCTCGCGCGAGTTCGCCGAGACCGTCGCGGCTGCCTGGAACGCGCTCGGCGGCGAGGCCTTCCTCTTCGACGGCCCGCGCTCCACGCCCCAGCTCAGTTTTACCGTACGTCATCTTAAAGCCGACGCCGGGGTGGTACTCACGGCCAGCCATAACCCGCCCCACGACAACGGCTTTAAGTGCTGCCTCGCCACCGGTGGGCAGGTCCTGCCACCCGACGACGCCGCCATCATCCGCCAGGTCGAAGCCCTCGGCCTCGGGGATGTCATCCCCTTGCTGGTCGCCGATCGCGCTACCATCCGTCCAGTCCCCGCCGAGGCGGAGGCGGCCTACCTCACCCAACTCTGCGCTGGCGTGATTTTCCCCGACGACCTCCGGCGTCATGCACCCACCGTCGTCTTCACCAACCTGCACGGTACAGGCGACGTTATGATCGTGCCCGCCCTCCGCCGACTCGGGGTTGAGCCCGTGCTGGTCGATGCTCAGCTCGCGCACGACGGCGCCTTCCCTACGGTCAAGTCACCCAACCCCGAGAACCCCGAGGCCTTCACCCTTGCCCTCGCCACCGCCGCGGCCTGCTCTGCTGATCTCGTTCTCGCCACCGACCCCGACGCCGATCGCCTCGGTGCTGCCGTGCCCCTACCCACCGGAGGTCACCGCCTGCTCAACGGCAACGAGATCGCCGCCTTGCTCGCTGAGTTCCGTCTCACCTCACTCAAGGAGGCTGGAATCATCCCAGAGGGCGGCTCCCTCGCTGCCGCTGTGGTCAAGTCGGTCGTCACCACCCCCCTGGTCGATGCCATCTGCGCCCATCACGGCGTGCGCTGCATCGGTACCCTCGTCGGCTTCAAGTGGATCGCAGGCAAGGCCGAGCGCTGGTCCGCCCGCCTCGCCGAACGCGCTGGCACAGAGGCTCTCGCTCTGCCGCTGCGCCGCCGCGCACCCCTCGCCCTCCGCCACTCCACGCTCTTCGTCCTCGGGCTCGAGGAAAGCCACGGTTACCTGGCCGACGACGCCGTGCGCGACAAAGATGCCAACGCCGCCGCCCTACTCCTCGTCGAGTTCGCCGCCCGGCTACGCGCCCGCGGTCGCACCCTGCTCGACGCACTCGATGCTCTCCATCTGCGCCACGGCGCCCATGCCGAGGGCTTGCTCAATGTTGCCATGGAGGGAGCCGCCGGCGCATCCGCCATCCGCCGCATCCTCGACAGCTGGCGCGCCTCCCCGCCGCGCACCGTCGATGGCTCCGCCGTCGCCTCGGTCGTTGATCACGCCGCCGGCGATGTCCTCGACGCCGAGGGCGAACGACTTGGCGCGGAGGATTTTTTACTGATCACCCTGGCCGATGGCCGCCGCGCCGCAGTGCGCGCCTCCGGGACCGAGCCCAAGATTAAGTTCTACGGCTTCGCTCGTCGCGCGGTCACCGACCCCGATAAACTAGCCGCGGCCCGGGTCGGCGCTCGTGCCGATGTCGACGCGCTTCTCGCCTGGCTCGGTGCTGACGCCCGGAGCCGCGCCAACTAAAACTCTCCTATGAAAAACATCCTCCCCTTATCCCTGCTCCTGCTCTCGGGTTGCTTCGGTGGTCCCGATTATGAGCCAGGCCACCGCCTCGAGAAGACTCCCGCCGCCGCCGCACTCGCTGGCGAGTCACGTCCGGAGGGAGGCATCGAAGCCATGAATCGTCGTAACGCTGAGCGTCTGCGTGAGGGCGACTGGCGCGCGGTTAAGCCTGCGGTTGGCCCCGAGTCACCTTGAGCGCTTAGGTTGCGCCAGCCGCCAGCAGAATTTCCCGCGCCTTCGCCTCAGTCACGCCGTCGAGGGTGGCTGCCTTGCCCAGGCCACGTAGAACCACGAAGCGGACTTGCCCCGCGCGGTTCTTCTTGTCGTGGCGCATCGCCGCCAGCATCGCATCAGCCGGCAGCGGCTCGCGTAGGCGCGTGGGCAGGCCTTGGGCCGTAACCACCTCCGCTACAGTTGCCGATGCGGCCCCGTCAATCAGACCGAGGTCGCGGGAGAGTGCCGCCGCTAGGCAGAGGCCAATGCCCACTGCCTCGCCGTGGAGGTAGGTGCCATAGCCTGCCACCGCTTCGATGGCATGGCCGAAGGTATGCCCGAGGTTGAGCAGGGCCCTGCCTCCCTCTGCGGCGGTCTCACGCTCGTCCCCCGCCACGATGTCGGCCTTCATCCTGACGCAGCGTCGGATGATACCCGGCAGGGAGGGGTGATCCCAGCGCAGTTGTCCCGCCGTGCGAAGCTCCGCAAGGAGAATGGCGTCGCCCAGTAGGGCATACTTGATCACCTCGGCCATGCCGGCTGCGAACTCTCGTGGGGGCAGCGTGCGCAGGAGCTCGGTGTCAGCCAGTACCACGGTCGGCTGCGAGAAGGCGCCGACAAGGTTCTTGCCCTGAGGTAGATTGATCCCCGTCTTGCCTCCGACCGAACTATCGACCATCGCCAAAAGTGTAGTGGGTACTTGGATGCAGGCCACGCCGCGTAAGTGGGAGGCCGCTGCGAAACCGGCGAGGTCGCCGACCACCCCGCCTCCCAGGGCGATGACCTGTCCGTCGCGGCCGATGCCGGCCGATGCCAGCGCCTCCCAGAGACGCGCCAACTCGGCCACGGACTTCGCCGTCTCGCCGTCCGCTGTGGTCACATGCACTGGACCGTGCTCCCCCAGACGCGCGCACAGTGCAGGCAGCGCTGCGTGCACCCCGGGGGATGTCACGGTCAGCACACGTCCCCCTGCGGCGCGGGTCTTGGCGGCGAGCTCGACGGCCTCCGCGGCCACGCCTGGTCCGATACGCACCGCATAGGCGCGCTCGCCAAGGGAGACTGTTTCGGTGACCGCGGTCATCGCTGACACCCTAGGAGCAGCTATGACCTCGCGGCAAGGATGGAGGGCTAGGCTTAGAGCCCTACCAGTGAACGCGCGTAGGCGACTGGGTCGAGGGCGTGGAGGTCTTCGGGGTCCTCGCCGACCCCGATGAAGCGAACGGGTACGCCGGTCGCCCGGGTGATACCGATGGCCGCGCCGCCCCGTCCCGCCCCATCAAGTTTGGTCACGATGAGCCCAGTCAGCCCGACCGCTTCGTGGAAGACTTTGGCTTGCTCGATGGAGTTGGCTCCGAGCGAGCCATCGACCACCAACCAGCGCTCCTGGGGCGCACCCGGGTGGGCCTTGCCCGCCACTCTCGAGACCTTGCGTAGTTCCTCCATTAGGTGGGCCTTGGTGTGGAGGCGACCAGCGCTATCGAGAATCACCGCATGCATACCGCGCGCTTTGCCCGCGGTCACGGCATCGAAGGCTATGGCCGCAGGATCCGCCCCTGGCTGGCCGCCGACCAACGCTACGCCGAGACGCGTCGCCCAGGACTCGAGCTGGGCCCCAGCGGCGGCACGGAAGGTATCGCAGGCACCGAGCAGGGCCGGATGGCCCTCGGCCCCCAGCCGATGGGCGAGTTTTGCTGCGGTGGTCGTCTTGCCAGCTCCGTTGACACCGAGAAGGAGGATGACAACGGGCGCTGCCGACCAGTCCGGCGACCATGTGGATTCCCCTAGCTGGCGCGCTATCACCGCGGCGGCAGCCTCGGCCGCACCTCCCTCGCGCAGCGACGGTTCACGTCGCCAGGCCTCGGCGACCGCCCCGACCACCTCCGTGGTCGTCTCCGGTCCAAGGTCGGCGGCGAGCAGCAACTCCTCAAGCCTTCGACTGCCTTCGGCGTCGAGCGGCCGCGCCAACGCCGCCGCTAAGTTTCCCGCGGTGCGGCTTAGGCCGGCACGCAGCCGATCCAGCCAACCTGCCACGCTCAGCCCTCCGCGGCCTCGCGGAGGGGCCGATCGAGACCTTCCTTCACCCGGTCTAGGATGCCATTAACGAAACGGTGTGAGTCATCGCCACCGAAGGCCTTGGCCAGTTCCACCGCTTCATTGATGGAGACCACCGGGGGAATGTCGCGGCGGTGGAGGAGTTCGTGGACCGCTAGCCGGAGTACGGCTAGTTCGACCTTGGCGATGCGCTCGAGTGACCAGTTCTCGGCGTGAACCTCGATTGCACGGTCGATTTCGGGCAGCGCGCGGAGAGCTCCATCGATGAGCGACTCGGCGAAGGCGTAATGGTCTCGCGGGTTTTCCTGCATGCCGAGAAAGTCAGTGAGGGCAGCCGCCGGGTTGGCTGGTCGCTGGGACTCCCAGAGGTAGAGGAACTGCATCGCCGCCACCCGATTCTCGTGGCGCCGATTGCGGCGGGGTTTCTCGGGGGGAGGTGCGTCCATCTCAGTTTTGCGCGAAGGGCTCGGGCCCGCCCTTCTGGGCTTTCTCTTCGGCGGTGATTTGGTCGAGGCGCTCGCCCAGTTCGATACGATGCAGAGCCATCTCGAGCGCGGCCCGAGCGAACTCCGACCCGCGGTCGAGGTCGCCGCGGCAACGCGCCTCGGCCTGAGCGGCGTCGAGGGTGACAATGATGCCGTTGATCACCGGGACTTCCGAACGGAGAGCCGACTCCTGGAAAGCGACAGCGGTCGAGTGAGCGATGATTTCGTGGTGGGGGGTGTCGCCCGCGACGACCACGCCGAGGCCAATCACGCAGTCGTACTCGCCGGTCATGGCAAGCATGTGGGCGGCATAGGGCACCTCGGCCGAGCCGGGCACCCGGATCACCTTGATGTGATCGGAGGCAACCTTGGCGTCGCGCAGGGTGCGACGGACGCGTTCGAGCAAGGTGTCGACCAAGGGGCCATTGTAGCGTGCCGCCGCCACGCCGAACCAGAGGTCTCGGCCGTCGATATCGTTCGGCTTGGGCTTATCCTGGCTCATCGGTTTGGGAAGGGACGGGTCGTGGAAGGCAACAGGGCGGGGTCACCTCCGCAAGCCCGAAGCGGGGAACCCCTCAAGGGGCGACCTGGCCGACAATCTCCAGACCGTGCCCGCTGAGGCCCACCACCTTGCGAGGGTTATTGGTCAGCAGGCGAATCCGGACCAGGCCGAGGTCGGCTAAGATCTGAGCTCCTACGCCGTAGTCGCGCTCGTCCATCTGACCGGGTCTGACGCCGCCAGCGTCGGCGAGGAAGCCTCCATCAGGTAGGCCGATGTGCACAATGACACCGCTCCCCGCCGCCGCGATGGCGCGGAAGCTGGCCTCAAGAGCGCCACCTGGGCCGAAGGCGCGGCCCCGGAAGAGCTCAGCTAGCAGGTTCTCGCGCTGCACGCGGACCAGCGTCGGCTCCGGCGAGGGCTCACCCAGGACGAAGGCCAGGTGCTGTCGGCCATCCGCGATGGAGCGATAGACATGCAGGCGGAATCGACCCCAGCCGCTATCGAAGTCACTCACCGCCACCCGCTCGACGAGGCGGGTGTCGCGCCGTCGGTGTGCAATGAGCTGGGCAATCGAGACGAGGCGCAGGCCGAAGCGTGCCTTCATCTCGGTCAGTTCGGGCAAGCGCGCCATCGAGCCGTCTTCGTTAAGGATCTCGCAGATGATGCCGCTCGGTGCGCGCCCGGCCAGCAGGGCCAGATCGACCGCAGCTTCGGTGTGGCCGGCGCGTTGGAGGACGCCTCCCGGTCTCGCCAACAAGGGGAAGATGTGGCCAGGCCTGACCAGCGCCTCCGGGCGGGTGGCGGGGTCGGCGAGCAGGCGGATGGTGCGGGCCCGGTCCGCCGCACTGATACCTGTGGTGATGCCTTCGGCGGCATCGACCGAGACAGTGAACGCGGTGCGTTGCGACTCGCGGTTCTCCGGCACCATCTGGTCGATGCCCAGCCGGCGTAGCTGCGCCTCGACCATCGGCACGCAGATTAACCCGCGCCCATGCCGGGTCATAAAGTTGACTGCCTCGGGTGTGGCTTGGTCGGCCGCCATCACAAGGTCGCCCTCGTTCTCGCGGTTCTCATCGTCTGTCACGATGACCATGCGGCCGGCGGCGATGTCCGCCACCGCGTCCTCCACCCGGTCAAAGGCTTGGTCCATGGCCGTCAACTTGCGGCGGACCCCGTCCGCCGCAAGCGGCGAGTGTTCAGCGGTACTCGAGTTGGACGGTCGCCGTGGTGTCGCGATTGGCCCGAGCCCTCATCCAGTAGGCGCCAAGGGAGTCTGGGATGGCCAGTGTTCTCGGCTGTCCTGTCTCGCAGCGGACGCGCGTCCAGGTCGTCCACACGCCGGTGCCATCAAGGTCCACCTCCAGTGCGACCTCCGCCGGGTGCGCGGTTTCGACGGTCACCGAGCGCGCTTGGTAGCCGCTGAGTAGGTAGGGGTCTGACACCTCCCCTGCCTTGACTGCAGCGTCTTTCCAAGGCCCGCCCGTGCCGCGTGGCCTGCCCATCTGCCACAGGTCGTCGATCACGCCCATCCATAACGCTGAGCCATCGGGCGAGCGGGTGATTCGCTCGCCGGAAGCCCCAGGCGACACCCCCGTCATCACAAGCAGACCGAATTGTCCGCAGAAATCTCCGATGGCTAGGCCGTGCGTCGCCACGGGCCGGACCTTGGCCATGCCCTGCGCATTGCGGGCCGGCAGCTCAAAGAAGGTCCCGCCGAGGTTCATCAGGTCGCGCTCCGTCGCGATCTCCCTAACGATTCTTGTGCCTGCTGCGGGCATCGCGAGTGCGGGCTCCCCCACCGGCAGTCGCCACCGCCGTCCGTCCTCTTCAACGATGAGCGAAGCGGCATCGCGGCTCACGGAGGTGCTCGGAGGCGTCTTCGCCTCGGCCACCCGGGCCGATTGCTGTGGGTTGCCGCTCAACACCAGGGAGAGGTCGCGGCCAAGGAGGCGCAACCCACCGTCCTCGCCCAGCCAGCCAAGGTGATCGGGTGAGAGTGATCGGAGGATGCCGCCGGAGCCGGGTTGGGTCGACTTCGACAGCCCCGCGAATACCTTCCCGTTGCGCGTCGGCCGCCGGTCGACCTCGCGGCAATGGAAGTGGGCGGTCGCGCCAGTCGCCCCGCCCGGTGCACCCACGCGCACCCAGGTTACTCGCAGGTCGCGCGGAATATCGAGGAAGGCTGCCGCACCTGGTGCGACCTCTATTTCCCGCCAAGCTCGCCAGGAACCGTCGCCTTCCGCGTCGAACTCCACTGCGAAGCGCGCCGTCTCGGCGCCGGCGTGCGCAAGGACGAGCGAGCGCGTCTCAAAACCGCCGACCAGGAAGGGGTCGCTGACTGCGCCCGCAGCCACGTCTTCACCAAGCCACGCAGCGCCCCG
>JBFZFD010000155.1:0-5966 GCA_041306485.1 Opitutia bacterium
CTCGTAGCTGGTGCCCTCGAGGTCCTGCGCATCCTCTCCGAGTCGAGCGAGCTGCGCGACCGGCTGATGGACAACGCTGCCTACTGGCGCAAGGGCCTCACCGAGCTCGGCTTCAACCTTCAGCCCGGCGAGCACCCTATCGTCCCCGTGATGCTCGGCGACGCCGTCCTGGCGCAGAAGTTTGCCGCCCGCTTGCTCGAGCTCGGTGTCTACGCCGTTGGCTTCTTCTATCCCGTGGTCCCCAAGGATAAGGCACGCATCCGGACCCAGATGAACGCCGCCCTTACGCGTGAGGATCTCGATAAGGGACTAGCCGCATTCGCTCAGGCGAAGCGCGAGTTGATGCCCTGAGATGGAGGATTCACTTCGTCGTCTCGAGGAGCAGCTCGCCCACCTGCAGCGTCATATTGAGCAGCAGGACCGCGCTATGCTCAATCTTACTCGCGAGACCGATCGGCTTCGCCAGCGTCTCGAGCGTCTCGAGGCCAAGCCTACCTCCGACGGCGACAACGCCGCAGGCTCGCCCGCCGACGAACGTCCGCCGCATTGGTGACCCATGTGCGGTCGGGTCACCCAGTTCGAGCGCTTCGCTGAGATTCCGCAGCGTCTTGGACTACGCCCTTCCACCCTGACTCCCCGCTACAACCTCGCGCCGACTCAGCCGCTGCTGACGGTACGAAGGACCGAGGGGTCTTTGCGTTGCGAGGCTCTCCGCTGGGGGCTTCTTGTCAGCCGGCCTGGACGTCCCATCGAGCCCGGCACTGGACACGTCAACGCGCGTGCCGAGACCGTCGCCACCTTGCCCGCCTTCCGTGATGCCGTTCGCTCCCGCCGCTGCCTCGTGCCAGTCGATGGATTCTATGAATGGCGCAATGACGGCCAAGTCGCTGTGCCTTTCTACTTCGAGCGAGCCGATGGTGGACCGCTCGCCATGGCGGGGCTATGGGCATCGCACCTTGGTGAAAATGGAGGGTTGGTCACAACGGTATGCCTTGTGACCACCGCACCCAACCGCGATATGTCCCCGGTCCATGGTCGTATGCCCGTCTTGCTCGCCGAAGCTGATTGGCAGACCTGGCTCACCGAGTACCCCCTTGCTTCTGCGGAACTCACCCGACTGACACGCCCCTCGCCCGACGGCGCCCTTCGTCTCCGTCGCGTCGGCACTGAGGTCAACCGAGCCGCCCCTGACCACCCCGATCTCCTCGCCCCTGCCTCCCCCGCTAATCTCCAGGGTGACTTCATGGGCGAGCTTCTCAGCCAACCCGCTAGACATCCCCCCAAGACCCATCGGTGACCGGTGACAGGTGACCGGTGCGAGAACGCGCCCAGCTCGTTATCTCATCAGCTATCTAGCTAACACCGCTAACACCGCTAACACCGCTAACACCGCTAAATCTGCTTTATCCGCCTTAGCCCAAGCCGCAACATCCTCCCGTGACCTCCCCATTCACCCAACCCAAGATCGTCGACAAGCCTTGGGGCCGCGAAATCTGGTACGCCGACCAGAAAGCCTACGCGGGTAAGATTCTCGAGGTGAGTGCGGGCAAGCGCCTCAGCCTGCAATACCATGAGCGCAAGACCGAGACCCTTTACCTGCTTTCGGGTCATGTGCGTCTTACCTTTCGGCCTCTGGTGGAAGGAGAGGCACACGCTTCCGCGTTGGTAGGTGCTGAGCATGTGCACGACTGGAAGCCTGGTCAGGTCATCCACATCCCTACCCGGACGATCCATCGCTTCGAGGCGGTGGTGGATAGTATCCTGCTTGAAGTCTCTACGCCCGACCTGACTGACGTTGTTCGCCTCCAAGACGACTACGCTCGTCCTGCCCGCGATATCTAAGGCATCCTTCCCATCCCTTCCCATGCGACACGTTCTCGGCTTTGATCTCGGCGGCACCAAGTTTGCCTTTGGTATCGTCCGCGAGGACGGCGCCGTCGTCTGCTCTGGCCGGGTCGATACCCTCGCTGACCAAGGCCCTGAGCAGGCCGTCCGCCGCGCCATCGCCTCAGCCCGTGAACTCATCGCCACAAGCGGCTTCCGCACCGAGTCCCTGTTGGGCGTGGGCATCGCCTCGCCTGGGCCCTTGGACATTGCTCGCGGTTGCGTCGACGGCTCACCCAACCTCCCTGGATGGACAGGCTTTCCCATTGCTGGCGAGATAGGCAAGGCCTTCGGTTTACCCGCGCGTATCGACAACGACGCCAATGCCGCCGCAGTCGGTGAGTTCCGCTTCGGCGCTGGTAAGGGCTTCCCCAACATGGTCTATGTGACCATCTCGACCGGTATCGGTGGAGGCGTGATGGTCGACGGGCGCCTCATGCGTGGTGCCAATGGTAACGCAGCCGAGCTTGGCCATCTGACCTTGGACATCAAAGGCCCCGCCTGCCCCTGCGGCGGACAGGGATGCTTTGAGAAGTATGCCTCTGGTACCGCCATCGCCCATCGCGCCCGTGTCGCGCTCGCTGCCGGGCGCACCTCCGCCATGGCCACCCTTGCTGGAGGTGCCGATAAGGTCACCTCCCATCACGTCCTCCAGGCTCTTGGACAAGGCGATGCATTGGCCAAAGAGATTTGGGATGAAACCCTCGAGTATCTCGGTCGTGGGTTCGCTGTCATTATCAACACCTTTAATCCTGACCGCATCGTGGTCGGAGGGGGCGTCACCGCCGCCGGCGATGTCCTCTTCACCCCACTTCGCACCAAGGCCCTCGGCTACGCCTTCCCCCGCCTCGCCGCTGTCTGCACCATTGTCCCTGCCGGACTCGGTGGAGATGTCGGTGTCGTCGGTGCTGCCGCCTGCGCCTTCGAGGCCGCGCGCTGAACGCCTAAGGCGCCCCTTCCATGCGCCTCAGCGTCGTCATTCCCGCCTACAACGAAGAGAAACTCCTCCCGGCTACCCTCGCGGCCGTGCGCGCCGCTGGCCAGGCCTTCGATCGACGCGGTTGGGATTGGGAGATGGTGGTGTGTGACAACAACTCGTCCGACCGCACCGCCGCTGTCGCCCGCGCTACTGGGGTCCGCGTCGCCTTCGAACCCATCAACCAGATTAGCCGGGCTCGCGATACCGGTGCGCGTGCTGCCATGGGAGAGTGGCTCGTCTTCATCGACGCCGACTCGCTTCCCGACGAAGTGCTCTTCGCGTCCATCGCCGATGCCCTCTCATCCGGTCGCTTCGTGGGCGGCGGGGCTACTGTCCGCCTGCCCGCCGACAGCCCTTGGGTCGCCCGACTCTTCGCGGGTGCTTGGAGCTTCTGGAGCCGTCTCGTCGGCTGGGCCGCTGGTTCCTGCATCTGGGTTGAGGCCCGTGCCTTCCGCGCCATCGGCGGCTTCGGCACCGAGGTCTATGCTGGTGAGGAGGTCTGGCTTAGCCGCCGCCTTGGCCGGCTCGCCCGCACCGAGGGCAAGCGCTTCGTCATTCTCCACCGCCATCCTCTACTCACCTCCGACCGTAAGGTCCGGCTCTATAAACTCGGCGACCATCTAAGGCTCTTCTTCCGCATGATCCTCACCTTTGGAAGGGCCGCGCGCCGGCGGGAGGATTGTGATTTCTGGTACGACGGACGTCGCTGAGCTCAGAGCCGTTGGCGCTTCCAGCTCGGGATAGGAAAAGAAGTCAGTTTGTCCGAGGCCAACTCGACCGGGTCTCTTCGGCGTAGTTTTCGTGCCTGGGCTGGCGTCACGATGATAGTGTGGCGGATGTCGGTCAGCCGTGTCCCAACCTCCCAGCGATTACCTTCGCCATGGATCCAGCCCTGGTCGTCCAGCTTACGTAGGTCGAACGGCGCTGAGAACCCACGCAGGGTCTTCCGTGGCCCCTTGGCGTACTCGTGGAAGTAGGACATCGCCAACTCCCGTACGCTTAGGTACACGGGATCTCTCCAGCGAAGGCAGACATAGTTGGTCTTGGAGATAGCGCCCCAGCGGCCGCCAATCTTGAACGGGGCAATCACGTGATCCATGTCACGGTGTGCGCTGAAGTCCAAGAGTAAGGGGGGATGACCCTGCAGCCAGAGGGCGAAGGCTGCCACCATCGCCCCTTCGATGCAGTGCGCGCAGTTCGCTTCGAGTGTGCCTCGCACCGAACGCGTGGTATCGCCCTCAGGTTCGAAGTTCTGCGGCATCGAACAGAGGAAGTCCTGGATAGCCTCGGGGGTGCGGAGTTTGGCCAACGTGGCAGCATGGGGTCGGGCTAGTCCCCGTCGCTCAGCCAGCCTAATGCGCTCGGCGATTTTCATAGGTATAGGCTGAGGGACGGGACCAAGGAGGAAAACAACCGATTTCAGGTTGGAAAAACCTAGACCCGTTACACATTAGCCCGATGCCTCTCTTCGACTTCACCTGCGCCGCCTGCGGTAAGGTTTCGGAGATCCTTGTTCAGGACTCCCGCGAGAATCCCGCCTGCCCGCATTGCGCCGCCCAGCGCCTCTCAAGAGAGCTCCCCACTTTTCGCGCGCAGAGCAAGGAATCTGCCCACGTGCACACCGGCCCTGGTTGTGGCTGCGGTAAACCACGCGGCGGTTGCGCCAACAACTAAGCCATGTTTCTCTCTGCCATCGACACCGAGGCGCTCCGTCAAGGGGCCCTCTGGATGATTCTCCTTATCACTGCCATCTCCCTACACGAGTTTGGCCATGCTTGGATGGCTGATCATCGGGGCGATCCGCTCCCCCGCGCCCAGGGTCGCGTGACCCTCGACCCCCTCGCCCACATCGACCCAGTGGGGACACTCCTCATCCCGGGTTTCATGATCTTCTGGCCCGCCTTTTTTGGATCAGGAGCCCCCATCGCCCTCATCGGTTGGGGTAAGCCCGTCCAGGTACTTCTCCCTAATCCGACCACCCGCCGTATGGATGATGTCCTCATCACACTGGCCGGCCCGGCGATGAACCTCGTCCTCTGCGTGGTCTTCACCCTTGCCCTCCTCGTTTCTGGCCAAGTGGGAGCGGGGAGCGGCACGATCAACTTCCTGTTCAATGGGCTCGCCCTCAACGCCGGCCTGATGGTGTTTAATCTCCTGCCTATCCCACCCCTCGACGGTGGAAGGTTGCTGCGCCGGGCCGTGGGAATGACCGAAGAGACCTTCAACCGGGTATCTTCCATCGCCCCTTGGGTGCTGCTTTTCCTCATCAACACCAATTTCTTTAGGGGTTTCCTTGGTACCCTGCTCCAAGGGGCGGTTACCCCCTTCCTCTGGGTGATTGAGGCAGCCGGTCGCTAGGAGCCGCCCCACCCAAGGCTTGCCAAGGGAGCCTAGGCAAGGGAATCTCCCCCCATCATGCAGTCCCTCGGCGAACGTCTTCAGGAAGCCCGTCAACGTCTTGGCGTCACCGTTCGCGAGGCCGCCGATGTTACAAAGATCCGCGGCGATTTTCTCCAGGCGATGGAGGCTAACCAATTTGAGTCCATCCCCCTGGCCGATGTCTATAAGAGGGGCTTCGTGCGTATCTACGCCAAGTACCTACGTCTGGATGACGACAAGGCCGCATCCGACTTCAACACTCACCATTCCGTCCGCGCCTCGCGCCGCCCCCTCGAGGTTGGCGCCGAGCCCGATGAGGTACCCGAGGGGCGTCCCATCGGCAGTGGCCTCAACAAAGACACCCTTATCTGGCTAGTCGTCGGCGCCGCCTTCCTTGGTCTGCTGCTCTGGGTACTCCTCTCCTGAGGGTTTCCCCGCGTTGACCCCGGGTCTCTTCGGGGCAGTCTGACCGGGTGGCCGGACGTCTCGACCAGCGTGTACTTGTTCTCAACCGACTCTGGCAGCCGGTCAATATCATCGGCCTGCGTCGTGCCCTCAGCCTTGTTTTCCGGGAGCGCGCCTCGGTCATTCACGCCGAGGATGCTTCTCACCGCGTCTACCCTGGCCCTGCCTGGCTCGACCTAAGTCGCACAGATCCACCCGACCCTGCGATTGCCATCCGCACCCCGGGCGTGCACCTCAAACCTCCGCGTATCATCCTGCT
>JBFZFD010000156.1:0-12474 GCA_041306485.1 Opitutia bacterium
CGGCGGCCTCGCGGTCGCGCTGCACCTCGGCCGACTGGTGGGCGATGGCGAGGCGATGGGCGGCTACGGCGAGGGCCTTGGCCTCGGCGGCGGCCGCAGAGCGACGTGCCGCCACTGCCTCGCGGACGCGGGCGGATGCGCCACCGCCCTCGTAGAGGGGAAGTCGGAAGACCAACCCAGCCGACCAAGCGTCGCCCTCACCGTCCCGGCGAAACCCGCGGTCATGGCCCCAGTCAGCGACGAGGTCGAGGGTCGGGCCGTGGGCGCGTCGGGCGGCGTCGGCTGATGCCTCGGCGGCGGCACGGGCCTCGGCGGCGGCCAGGACCTCCGGCACGACAGTGGATGCGGATGCTGCCGCCGCGGAAGGCGACTCGGCGGCGGCGAGGTTCACGGGCAAGGAGGGGTCGCGTCCGAGTAGGATCTGGAGGCCGCCTGCGGCGTCGGTCCGCGCGAGTCGGGCGAGATGCCAAGCATCCTCAGCCCGGGCCTTCTCGGCCGCGACCCGCAGGCGCTCGGATCGGAGAAGGGACCCCGCTGCCTCCCGGCGCTCTGCGTTGGAGAGAACTTGGGCTGCGGCGTCCGCGGCGAGGCGGGCGGCCTCGAGGGCGACGTCGGCGACTCGCACGCGCTCGAGGGCGGAGGCGACGGTGAGGTCGAGGGCGCGGAGCTCAGCCAGGCTGAGGGCGCGCGCGGCACCGGCGGTGCGCTCGGCCGCGCGGGACGCAGCGAGGTCGGCTCCGGAAGCGAGCAGCCGGTGGCGGAGCTCGACGCCCGCGGAGAGCCCGTCAATCACACCCGGCCGGTTGAAATCGAGCGAAGGGTCGAAGCTGCGCTGGGCTAGAATCATGCCGAAGCCGCGGCCGGCATGGTTGGTGGCCTCGTAGCCGGCCCGGAGGCCGACATACGGGAGGAGCCGGGCGTCAGACTGGGCGGCGCGGGCCTCGGCGGCCTCGACGCGCGCAAGCACGACCTCGGCATCTGGACCGGAGGCGCGCGCGGCCTGAAGTGCCTCGCGCAAGCCGAGCGGCGGCGCCTCAGCGGCAAGGGCGGCGAGGGGGACGGCGAGGAGGACGAGGCGCAGGCTCATGAGCTAAGAGACATCACCCCTCCAACCACGGCGCCATAGAGGGCGCCGCGCCACCAGGTTGCCATCAGCGGGCAGCCGCCCTCGCAGCCGACAAACTGGGCGAGAAGGCCGCCGACCACCGCGCCGCCGGCGACGCCGAGAGCGATGCGAAGAGGGGAACTCACAGGCGGATGTTACCTTGGGCGTCGACCTTGCCCAGTTTGGACAGCAGCCAGACAGGTGGGCAAAAGCCGGTGAAGGCCGACTGGAGGAGATTGGCTCCGGCGAAGACGGTCAGCCAGATCCAGTTGGGATGGACCCAGTGGGCGAGGGCGACGCCCGCCAAGGTAACGGTAGCGGCAAGGATGCGGACGAGTCGTTCGGTGGTCATGGTCAAGGGTTATGTATGAGTATTTAATCATATACTTGAAATTGGTCAAGTCCTTCGTAAGCTTTTCTGTATGCCCGCCAAGACCGCGCTTAACGACGACGCTCTCGACCATGTGGCCCGGCGCTTCGCCGTGCTCGGTGAGCCGAGCCGGCTGCGCATCCTACGCGAGCTGATGACGGGAGAGCTTCCCGTCGGCGAACTGGCCGAGAGAACCGGGCTGGAGCAGGCGAACCTCTCGCGCCACCTGCAGTGCCTGCACCAGGCGGGCATTGTTGAACGTCGCAAGGAAGGCCTGCGCGTCTTCTATCACGTGGCCGACCCCTCTATCTTCGACCTCTGCTCGATTGTCTGCGGCAGCGTGGGCAAGCTACACCAGGGCGTCGCGCGCCGGATGGGCCGCGGCTGATATACAGTTAAAAAGCAAAAGGGCCGGCGGTAACCCGCCGGCCCTCGGTTCAAGCGCAGGCTTATTTGCCTCCGCAGCAGCCGCCCTTGGACTCGGACTTCTCCGTGGAGCAGGAGGAACTGTTGCAGCAGCCGGTACCCTCGGGGTTGCAGGTGCCACAGCCCATCAAGCAGCTGCAGAGGCTGTGCATGCGCACGAGGAAGAGGGTGGCGACAATGGAGAAGAGGACCACGGGATCCAGCAGGCTAGCCCAGCCGAAGAAGGTAATGTGGAAGACGGCGATATTGAAGACCACGGCAGCGATCAGAATGATGCCAAGGCGGCGGGTACGGGGGATGAGCAGCGCGATACCACCGAGGACTTCGATCGCCTTAACCACTGCTAGGAAACCCGTGCTAAACATCGCACCAAAGAAGGCAGCAGCCGGGGAGCCCGCAGGAGGCTGGGGCACTGGGAGGAACTGGAACCAGAAATTGAGACCGAAGACGATGAAGATGAGGCCTAAGAGCGAGGCGACGACGGTGGTGACGGTTTTCATAAGGGAGAGTAGCGTTACTTCTAGAGAGTTTTGAGGCGAGGGTAAACTCCATGCCGGAGACATACCCTCTTGCCAGCACGAGAGCCCGCACACTCGGTAAGCACCCAGATCCGGAAAGCCAAACTCTAGGCGAGGTCGAAGAGCAGCGCCTCGAGGTCGCGACGAACGCGTAGGTCGAGCGCTCCGGCTGTCTCGCTCGAGACAGCGTCGCCAGGGCCCAGTAGCGTACCGTCGACATCAACCTCTCCACGGACTATCTGTAGCCAGAGGCCGCGTCCGGGAAGCAGCTGATGATTGAGGGTGCTTCCTGCCGGGGAGAGAAGTCGGTAGACATCGACATCCTGCCGGAGGCGGGCGGAACCTTCGCGACCGTCCTTAGACAGGATGAGGGCCTTGGGTGACGAGCGCTGTTCGGGAGTGGGAGTCCACTCGGCGTAGAAGGGAGGCAGGCCAGCTTTCTCGGGTAGGATCCAGATCTGGAGAATCTGCATGGGCTGATCTGGGAGGGGATTGTACTCGCTGTGGCGGACGCCGGTGCCGGCACCCATGACTTGGATCTGCCCAGGGATAACCCGCGCGTGGTTGCCCATGCTGTCACGATGCTCGAGGGCCCCTTCGAGGACATAGCTGAAGATCTCCATGTCACGGTGCCCGTGCATGGGGAAACCCTGACCCGGGGCGACGATGTCCTGATTGATTACCCTAAGGGAGCGGAATCCCATGTGGGCAGGGTCCTGGTAATCGGCGAAGCTAAAGCTATGCCAGGTCTTCAGCCAGCCATGGTCAAAATGGCCGCGATCAGAGGAGGGGCGGAGGGTGAGGGACATGGGGAAGGAGGGAGGGGATTCAAGGGATGAAGAGATGAAGGAATGAAGGGGCCGAGGAAACGAAGAGACTAAGGGGCTAAGGCGCGTAGGCATTTTGCGGAGGCTATCACGAAATGGGAATGGGCCCGAGAAAGCAAACGGCCGCCCTAGGCGGATTGCGATTGGACCCGCACCAAAGTCCTAGCCCGCACCCTCACTGAGACCCTCAAACCCTCCATCCTCTAATCTCTTCATCCCTTCATCCTTTCATCCCTTCATCTCGTATCCCCTGGCCCCCTCGGTCTCCTTGGCCTCCTTGGCTCCCTCGGCCTCCTCAGTCTCCTACCTCAGCGGCTTAGCTCCCTGGCCCGGTCGCGGGCGGCCTCGAGAGCCTTGGCGACGACGATGTCGAGCTGGGCGCGCTGCAGGACATCGAGCCCGGCCCGTGTTGTGCCGTTAGGGGAGGTCACCTGATCGCGGAGCCGCGCGGGCGACTCGCCAGTGGCATCGGCCAGCGCGAGGGACCCGACAAAGGTGGTGCGGATGAGCCGTTGGGCGAGCGCTGGCTCGAGGCCGAGGGCCACGGCCCCGCGCTCGTAGGCGGAGAGGAACTCAAAGAAGAAGCCAGGGCCGCTGCCGCTAACGGCCGTGATGGCATCGAGCTGGGACTCGGGAACCTCGAGGGAGTCGCCCAGCCCGGCGAGGAGCTTACAAAGCCGTGCGCGGTCGGCCTCGTCGAGCGGTGCGAGCGATGTCCAAGCGGTGATGCCTTGTCCAATAGACCCAGGCGTATTGGGCATGGCGCGGACAAGGGCACGAGCGCCTGGGAAGAAGGCGCGAAGGCGATCGAGGCGAGTGCCGGCGAGGACGGACACAACGAGCTTGCCACGGGCAAGGGTGCCGTAGGCCGGGTCGAGCCCAGCAAAGACCTGGGGCTTGCAGGCGACGACCACGGTCTGGGCATCGGCAAGAAGGGACTCAGGCGAGGCGGCGAGCCGGATGCCAAGCTCTTGTGAAAGAATGAGAGAGGAGGTCCCTGCCCCGCCGATGCAGGCAAGGTCGGCGGGCTTGGCCGAGCCAGAACGGAGAAGGCCACGTGCCATCGCTGAAGCCATGCTTCCCGAGCCAATGAAAGCAACGTGTGGCATGGTCAGAGGGAGCGTACGGCAGCGTCGAGCACCTCGCAAGCACGCTCGATATCCGCGCCCTCGTGGGCAGTTGAGATAAAGGCGGTTTCGTAGGGTGATGGCGCGAGGTAGACGCCGTGGTCGAGGGCGTAACGAAATACTTTGCGATAAAGATCACCCTGTGAGGCGATGGCTTGGTCGTAGTTGCGCACGACTTCGGGATTAAAGAAGAGCGAGAACATCGAGCCGACCTGCGGCACTTGAAGGGGAATGCCTTTGGCGCGGGCGGCACGCAGCAGGGTATCGCGCACGCGCTGACCCAAGGCATCGAGTCGGGCGAAAGGATTCTCGTCGCGCAACTTACGTACCGCGGCCAGACCTGCGGCCATGGCGAGCGGGTTACCACTAAGCGTGCCAGCTTGATAGACGGGGCCAAGGGGCGCGAGTTTATCCATGATCTCGACTTTACCCCCGAAGGCACCGACGGGGAGTCCGCCCCCGATAATCTTACCCATGCAAACGAGGTCAGGAACGACGTCGTGCAAACCTTGGGTGCCCGCGAGTGAGAGACGGAAGCCAGTCATCACCTCGTCAAAAATTAATACTGCGCCTTCACGTGTGCAAAGGGCCCGTACGCCGGCAAGGAAGCCAGGGTCAGGCAAAATCAGCCCGACGTTAGCGGGGAAGGGCTCAAGGATGACGCCGGCGATGGCACCTGGGTTAGCTTTAAAGGCCTGTTCGAGCGCGGGTAGGTTGTTGTACTCAACAACCACGGTATCGGCGGCTGTACCCGGCGTGACCCCAGCGGAGTCAGGGTTGCCCTGAGTGAGTGCGCCAGACCCTGCCTTAACGAGGAGGGAGTCGACATGGCCGTGATAGCAGCCTGAGAATTTGATAATCTTGGAGCGACCCGTGTGGCCTCGGGCAAGTCGAACGGCAGACATCGTGGCCTCAGTGCCACTGTTCGTCATACGCACCTTTTTAACCGCAGGCACACAACTCAAAATCATCTCCGCCATTTCAACTTCAAGCGGGTTAGGTGTGCCGAACGACGTACCTTTTTCTAAAGCTGCGGCGATGGCAGCGCGGATGGTCGGATCGTTGTGGCCGTGGATGGCTGGCCCCCAGGTTAAGACAAAGTCGATGAGTTCTTGACCATCGGCGGTCGTGAGCCGTGCCTTATCGGCCTTGACGGTGAAGAAGGGCGTGCCTCCGACGGAGCGAAATGCGCGAACCGGCGAGTTGACCCCACCAGGGATCATCTTCTGGGCACGGGCAAAGAGGTCTTCGGAGACGGAGGCCATGTAAGCCGAGCATGAGTGCGGGTTGTTCTGGAGACAAGCGGCAAGGACCCGACGGGCGCCTCATCGCCCGGCTCCCGCGGTGAGCAGGGAGGCCAGGCGCTCCATGACGGAGTCCCATTGGCCGGCGCGGGTCTGATGAAGGAGCCTGACGGAGGGATACCACCGACTGGACTCACCGTCTAGGGGCCAGGCCCAGTAGGAAGGGACGGAAAGCAGGCCCACCGTGGGTAGGCCGGCGGCGCCAGCGACATGCAGCAGGGTGTTGTCGATGGTGACGACGAGGTCCATGGGGGATAGGGATGCGGCCAGCTGCCCGACGCTGCCGGAGGGGTCGATGGTGTCGAAGCGAACACGGTCGCCGAGGCATCGCCTCCAGGCAAGGCGATCCGCCTCATCGACCCCGTGCTGAGCCGAGTGTAGTTCGAGGTTGGCCTCGCCGAACACGGAGGCGAGCTGGGGAACCGGGAGGTTACGGAAGCGGGCTTGGCGGGGGTTGGTTGTTTTCCACGACAGGGCGATACGGCGAGGTCCGGACGCGACGCGCGGAGAAGTAGGTGGAATGAGCGTCTCCGCGCCGACCGCATCTAGGTCGGAGGAAGTTCGGACCGCGAGGGAAAGCGCGTCGCGGGCGAGCAGGAAGGACCGGCAGTCAGCGGCTAGGCCCGAGAGATCGCCCTCGCGCGAGACCACCCGGTCGGCGGGAAAGGCAGCGGAGAGGATGTCGACCAAACGCGGGTCGCAGGCAAGGACGAGAGGAAGGGATCGGGCGCGTCGGAGCCGGAGAACTAACTTGGCCGCGAGGAGTTCGCCACCGAGGCTCGACCGAAAGTTGAACCAGACCAGCAGCGGGCCCCCAGGGTCTCCCCGTCCATCCCAAGGGGCAAGTCCGAGCCGGGTAACGAGCTCGGACGGGCGCTGGGGATCGGCGACCCCGACCAATCCAGGTGTCTTGCGGGGCGTCAGCCCCGAAGGGTCGAACCGGGTACCTGGGTAGACCGGCCACCCGCGGGAGACGTCGCCCTGTTTGAATCGGATCCAGTCCGACATCTGGCGGGCGCGCGGGCCATGCCGATCGCCGCGGGTCGCGTCGTACAACGCGAGCGCGCCGGCGTAGTCGCCCTGCTCGAAGACGGCGTCGGCGGCAAGCAGGCGAGGCCGATCAAAGGCGGCGGGCAATGGCGCGGACATGCCCAGGGCGAGGCGACTGAACAGGCCGGGCCCGAGGGAGCTGGCGGCGAAGGCGAGGGAATTCCTGAGCATGCCGTGGGGCTTTTTAAGAGTTTTAAAATACCGGTCGCGCCTAAGCAACCTTACGCAAACCTGCTGGCCCGGGGCTGGCGGCGCAACCCGCAACCACTAAGGACTTGCCACGGCTGGAGGCGGGGGCATCCCAAGTCGGATGGATTTGTGCGTCATTGGCCTAGTCACGCGCGGGAGGCCAGCCATGTTGGCCGACCTGCTCGACGGCTTGGCCGAGCTCGAGCGCCCCGTGGGAGTCCGGCTCCGCTTCATCCTCGTCGAGAACGAGGGCGAGGCCAAACTGGGCCACCTGGTCGAGACTTTCAGGGCTAGGCTGAGACAGGGTGAGGAGGTGGTTCACGCGGCGGAGGCAAGGCTGGGCATCCCCTTCGCGAGGAACCGCGTCCTTGACCTCGCACTCGAGGCCGGCGCCGACCACCTGACCTTCCTGGACGACGACGTACGCCCGGACCCCCGCTGGCTGGCTGAGCTGCTCGGCGAAGCCGGGCGGCGCCGGCTCGACCTGGCAGGGGGGCCAATCCGGCTCCGCGCACCGGCGGCGGGGGCGGGCTTCGCCCAGCGGATGGTCTGGCGAGGGGTCGATTTTCGCATGCGGCGGGTCGAGCGCGTCGCAGCCTGGCGACAGGCAGCTGGAACCGACGCCGAGGTCACCATTGTCACGTCCAACTGGATCGCCCGCTTGGACTTTTTCCGACGTCACGGGATTCGCTTCGATGAGGCGCTTGGATTCTCGGGCGGATCTGACACCCGGATCCACCGACGGGTGACCGCGGCGGGCGGTCGGACGGGCTGGATTTCCTCGGCTATCGCGTCCGAAACCTGGCCTGCCGACAGGCTCACCCTCGGCTACCTCTTTCGCCGAGGCAGGGACCAATCCATCGCCTATTTCCACCAACACCATCCGCAAGGTGGCCTCGGCGCCGCGGCGGGAGCCCTCGGACAGGCGCTCCTCAGGCTCGCCCTGGCCGTCGCCGCGCTCCCACTCGCCTGCCTCGGCAGCGGCGTCGCTGCGACCGCATGCGCACGTTCGCTGGGCACGGCAGTGGGTAGGCTCGCCGCGCTGGGCGGAGCGAAGTCGGAGCATTACCGGAGAGTATCGGGCGTCTGACATGCCGACCGACCTGCACATTCACCTCGGCGCGCATCGAACGGCTACCACGCACCTTCAGGATACGCTTGCGCTGCACCAAGCCGAGCTGGCGGCCCGCGGGGTGGCGGCGCCGACACGGGCCTGGCTCCGGGAGCGGAACCTGGGCGGAAAGACCCTGCCCAGCGGTCTCAAGCGACTGCTTCCCGACCTAGTGGGACGGCTAAGACTCTCCCGGCTCCTGGAACGAATCTCAGGTGAAAGCCGGCGCACGCTCATCTCGGAGGAGAAGCTGCTGGGGTTTGTCAGGGACCTGCTCGCCGAGAGGATATACCCCGAGCTGGAGGACCGAGTCGGGTTGCTTCACCGCGCCCTGGGTGACCGTGAGGCCGTGCTGCACCTCTCGGTTCGCGATCCGGGCAGCCTCCTGCCCTCGGCCTACGTCCACTGCATGAGGATGGGCAATCTCGGACTTCCTGGATTCGAGAAGATTCAGCGGCGCGTCCTCGCCAAGCCCTTCTCATGGCTCGATGTGCTAAGGAGGCTGAAGGCGGCCGCTCCAGGACGCCCGATCAGGGTTTGGACATTCGAATCATACGTCGCCAATCCCGATGCCGTGCTGAGCCTGCTAACAGGACTGGAGGATGTGCGATGGAGCCCCCTTTCTGCGCCGCAGTCCACGAGGGGCATTTCGGTGGAAACCCTCGCGAAAATCCGGGATCTCCCTTCCGACCTCGGTAGAAAAGCCCATCGCGAGGAATGCCTGCGCCTAGGCCGGGAGGACAAGGTCGGCACGAAGTTCTCGCCCTTCACGCCGGATCAACGGTTAACGATCTCGCAAGCCTATCGGGAGGATTTGGCAAGGATTGGCGACGAATATCCGGGTATCTTCCTCACCGCCCCCTCCTGAGTGAATCAAGGGAGGTCGACGAAGCTGCGTTCAACCGAGGCGGCGAGTCCCGGCCGAAGCCGCGCCAGCGCGAGGCTGATACGGGCGCGAATGCGGCCAGGGCCCTTTCCCAGACGACCGGCCAAGCCATAGAGCCTAAGCGCCTCGGGATCGATAACGAGGGGCGGCGAGGGCGGAGCGAACGCGGATTTCGGCGGGGGCGCGGATTCTCCGGCGCGCGGCGCAAACAAACTACGCATCAGGTGGGCGAAGTCCGACTGTGCCTGCTGGAGCGAGGCGACCTGGGCGTGCACCTGACGGCGCAGCGACTCTCCCGCGGCGACGAACCCGGCGGCAGCCTCGGCCAGCCTTGCCGCATCCCGGGGAAGGGCGATCTTGACGCCGACCGGAACCATGCGCACGAGACCCTCTGCCTTCGGGTTGTTGCCGGGAAGCACCAAGGCGGGGGCCCCATGGATAAGCCCCGCGATGGACGTGTGATAACGGCCACCGAGGGTGAATGCGGCATGCGACAGAAGCGGACCCAAGCCGGTGTAATCCTGCACCTCCTCCGGTCCTATGACCTCGGCGTCGGGAAAAAAGGCGGCCCGCATGGCATCGTCCCGCAGGCGAGAATACAGGAAAAGAGGCCGGAGACCGGTCGCCTCTGAAACCCGGCGCACTGACTCGGCGAAAGCAGCCAGGTCATAGTGCTCGAGCGAGGCGGATCCGGTCACGCAGAAATAACCCGGCGTGGGAGGCGATGGTGGCAGCCGAGGCGGCGGCTCGTCCTCGGCAATCGCCAGATCCGGGCAAAGCAGGGCGCGGTCGAGGCCGATGCCGCGGGCAAAGGCAAGGGACATCGGTTCGCGCACGGCGGTGAGGTCGAAGCGATCGTAGATGGCGGCGAGCAGCGAGCCGTCAGCCGGCGTGGCGGCGTGCAGCGTCTGGTTCATGGAGAGCACCGGCTTGCCCCAGAGGGACTTGGACACGACAGGCAGGAGCAGCAGCTGGGCGTTGCGCAGCAGGCGCGACGGGCCAAGCGCGCCCTCCGCCTGAAAGACAACTAGGTCGGCTCCGCGCGCCAGTTCGGCGAACCGACCGTGGCGCTCGAGCACGAGGGACTCGAGAAAGCGGAGGTCGCGCAGCGAGGGATCTGGGTCGCGTAGGATCGACTCGATGCGCGCGCCGTGGACGGCGGCGTACAGACGGTCGAGCTCGTGGGCCCTAGGGACCGGGATGACATCGACGACGGGGCTGCGATGCGCGAAGGTGGATCGCAGGTAGCGGACAAGCTTGCGACTGGTCGACTGGCACCCCCAGTTGCCCCGCCCCCCGGTGTAGCCTATGATGGCGATTTCATGTCAGGCCAGCCCCCGCGCCCAGGCACGCCGGGGCAGGAAGGCCCTGGCGGAGAGGAAGCCGCCGAGGTCGGGGCGAAGGGCCCAGGGAGCGGCGGCAAGGCGACGCAGGAGATCGGAGCGGAGCGCGGAATTAATCACAACGAGGTCGCTGAGTTCGAGGGAGCCGGGGAAATGAGGTTCACCCGCGGCTGGCCGCAAGGCAAGCCCCAGTCGGTTGAGAACCCAGTCCATGTCTGCCGAGGAAAGGGCGTCGATGGCAGCGGCGACGCCGTCCACCAGCCTGGGTCGGCTCGCCCCGCAGACGGTGTCGAGGCGAAGCAGCGTCCGGACAAGCGAATTGCTCGCCGAGTTGAATCGCCCATCCTCCCCAGGGTGGAAGGCCTCGCGGAAGGATCGCACGATATCCATCGACTCGGCGGAGAGGGTCTCGTTGGACCTGAATTGCCAGAGGGACGACGCCAGACCGGCGCCGGCCGGACCCAGGAATGAACGGCAGAAATCCTCCGTGATATCGCCTCCCACCAGGGACTCCCGAGCAAACAGCCGCGCCTTGACCGAACCGGCGCCGAACACCTCGACATAGGGTTGGAGGGCCTCCCGGTAGGCGGAGGAACCGGGAAGAGGAAAGCGCGAGGAGGCCTTGATGGCCTGCTGGAGGGAGGAGAGGTACTTATCGGACGGACGCCGCAGGTAGACGGCGACCTCAATGGCGGAGGCGCCCAGGTCCAGGAGCTCGCCTTGCAGGCGACGCAGAGCACCGTCGGCAAGGGGTCTGAAGAAACCCTCGCTGGACAGGACCACCGTCTCGGGGCGGCGGGTGGCGACCGAGCGGCGGAGCTCGCCTAGGAAGGCGGCGCGGGCGGCGTTCGACTTGGGGAACTGCCGCTCGAGCCTGGGCACATGGTCGGGATGGTACATCCCCGCCAGGAGAAGCGCGTGCGTAGGGGAGCCGTCGGGCGACCGTGGGTAGAGAACGCCATGGCGGCCGAGGAGGTCGCGACCGGCGTGCAGGGCCTTTTGCAAGGACGTGGTACCCGTCTTGTTGGAGCCGATATGCAGGACGATTCTCATGGCCGCTCAAGCCCCTCCGCGAGGATGGCCTCTAGCCGCGGCAGCAGCAGCGCGTGGGCCAAGGCCCCCTCGGCATGACGACGGGCGGCGGCGGCCAGGGACCTGGACAAGGCGTTGTCCGCGAGCACGCGGCGGAGGGCGTCGGCCTGGTGCCCGACATCCCCCTCCGGAGAAAGCAGTCCGCTGAAGCCGTCGACCACGTGCTCGGGTACGCCCGCATGGCGTGAGGCGAGCACGACCGCGCCCGAGGCCATGGCCTCCTGCACCGAGCTGGGCATGCCCTCGGTGTCGCCATCGGGAGCCGTCATGAAATGCTGGAGCGAGACCTCGGCCCGGGCAAGCAGGTCGCGGACAAAGCCATGGGACATCGCCCCGTGGAAGGTGACCTTGGGGGAAATGCCGAGCTCGGCGGCGAGCCGGCGGCAGCCGGCGAGCTCTCGGCCGTCGCCGACCATCTCGAGCCGGGCATGGGGGTGACCGGCGGCGCCCAGCGCGAAGGCCCGCAGGACTAGCTCGGGACGCTTCTTGGCGACGAAACGGCCCACGCTCGCCACCAAGCCGGGCACCTTCGTGCCAGGGACGAAGGCCTGGGTGTCAACCCCACTGGGGATGACATGGCTCGAGGAATGCTCCAATCCGTGGGCGGCGAGCTTGCGCAGGAGAAAGTCGGAGACCGCAAAGACGCCCTGCAGGGAGGGGAACATCCGACGAAGCTGGTCGACATAGCGCGGGTCGCGTAGGTGACGGGAGGCGTCCGATCCCCGGAAATAGCAGAACATCGGGATTCCCGCGGCCGTGGCCGCCCGATGGACGCGGACGCCGACGTGACCGAACTCGGCAAGCAGCACCCGGACGTCGTGTTCGTCGGCAAAAGCCCTAAGTGCACGCGCGGAAGGCGGAGGAAGGTCGAGCGCGCTGGCCATGACCTCGCCGGCCAGGCGAAGGGGATTGCGCGTACCGAGACGGAGGAGAGGTCGGTCGGCGTTAGGCGAGCGCAGGGCCCTGACCTGCACCACCACGGTCCGGCCGTCGTTGAGCGAGGCGATGTGGCGGCGAACGAACGTCTGGCTGTACGCCGCGGCGTCGTCGACCGCGATGGCAAGCGAGCCGGAGAAGCTCATTCCCCAACCCTCCATGAATCACCCCTGCCCCGCAGGCAGTCAAG
>JBFZFD010000157.1:0-7341 GCA_041306485.1 Opitutia bacterium
GGGCAGACCCTTGCGGGGCTCGATGAGCACGGGCCAGTCAAGCGAGTCCTCCGGGATACGCCCGTGGGAGCCGCGGATGAGCTGCGGGTCGAGAGGTGTGAGACGGAGAAGGCTGCGGAAGCCGAACTTCTTGCGCAGCAGGAAGGCGGCGATGCGCAACCAAGGTAAACGAACGGCGGGGTCGACGAGGAGCTCGCAGGGGTCGTAGCCGGGCTTGCGGTGGATATCGACGGTGCGAGCGAAGTCGGGCGCACGCGCGTCATCGAGCCAGTAGTTGTAGGCGAACCAGCTGTGAGTGTCAGCGACGAGGAGTAAGTCGCCAGAGCGCTCGTGCCAGAGACCCTCGGCGCGCTGTTCGGCCTCGCCGAGAACGCGCCCCACACCAGGGAGAGCCTCGAGGGCGGCTCGTACCTCGGCCAAGATGGCTGGGTCGCGCACAACCACATGGGCAACCTGGTGGTCGCAGACGGCGTAGGCCTTGGAGTGGAAGGTGTCGAGGACCTCGTGGCCGCGCTCGTCCTTGGCCACGAGCCAGCCGCGCTCGCGCAAGAGGCGATTGGGGAGGGCGGCGCGGTTGACCCCAGTGATGGCGTACTCGGAGAGGAAGGTGACCTCGACGCCGGTACGCTCGAGGTCGTCGGCGAGCCGGCCCGCGAGTTTGTCGATCTCCGCGCGAGCGAGGTCAGCCTGAGGCGAGTCCGGGCCGAAGCGCTGCAGGTCGTAGTCGAGATGCGGCAGGTAGACTAACTGGAGGTCGGGCTTCTCGTGATGCTCAATCCAGCGGGCGCAGTCGGCGATCCACTGGGAGGAGTCGAGACCAGCAAAGGGCCCCCAGAAGGCGCCGAAGGGGAAGTCCCAGAGGTCGCGCTTGATCCGCCCGGCGAGGTCCGGTGGCCAGCTGGCAATGTCGAGCAGCTTGGAGCCGTCGGCCCGGTAAATCGGGCGAGGGGTGACGGCCAAGTCGACGCTGGATCCGAGGTTATACCACCAAAAGGTGTTCGCGACGCGGAGGCCAGGACGACGCGCACGGAGAGTTTCCCAAAGCTTCTCGCCGCCAACGAGTCGGTTGGACTGCTTCCAAAAATGAACTTCGGCGAGGTCGCGGTTGGGCCAGCCATTGCCGACGATGCCGTGTCCGGAAGGCGGGAGGCCGGTGAGGTAGGTGGCCTGAGCGGTGCAGGTGACGGCTGGGAAGGCCGGGCGGACGCGGGCGACGGAGCCAGCGGCAGCGCGTGCCGCTAGGCGTGGCATCTTACCTCCAGCGAGGTCGCGGGCGGAAAGCCCGACGACGTTCAGGACCGCGCGGCGCATGAGGCGGTGTCCCTTGCCATAAGCTCATCAGCGGCCGCGCGCACGCGCTCGGCCGACAAAGCGTGGACCTCGGTGGAGGCACCGATAGCCACCGGGAGGACGAGAGTGAGGCGACCACCGAGATGCTCGCGAAACTCCTCGAGCCCGGCGAGCAGGGGAGCACCGCCGTCCAGATGGAGCTCCTCAGCATAGGTGCGGAAACCTAGAGCGGCGAGAAGGCGAAGGACGCGCTCGGCTGCGTCGGGGGCGAGGAGCCCGAGGTCGCGAGCACAAAGGGTGTCGAGCGCGAGGCCGACGGCGACAGCCTCGCCGTGGGTGAGGCGATGGGCGGTCATCGATTCGAGCTTGTGGGCCGACCAATGGCCAAGGTCGAGGGGCCGGGCTGAACCGAGCTCGAAGGGATCGCCACCGGAGGCAATATGACGGGCGTGGAGTTCGGCGGAGCGACGGATGGCCCGGCCAATGGCAGGGAGATCTCCTTGGGCGAGAGCAGGCGCCTCGGCCTCGAGGGCGGCGAGGAAGGCGGCATCCTTGAGGAGAGCAACTTTGACCGCCTCGACCAAGCCATCGCGACGTCCACGTAAGTCGAGCGAAGCGAGGAGAGAGAGGTCGTTGACCACGGCGGCGGGCACGGCGAAGGCGCCAGTGAAGTTCTTTTTGCCGAAGGTATTGATGCCATTCTTCACACCGACCCCCGCATCGCCCTGCCCTAGCGTGGTGCTGGGCATGCGGATGACGCGGACACCGCGATGCGCGGTGGCGGCGGCGAAGCCGACGGCGTCGAGGAAGGCGCCGCCGCCAACCGCTAGCACATAAGAATGCCGGCAGATGCGATCTGACTCGATAGCGGCGAGCACGGCCTTGACCACGGAGCTGTCGCGTTTTGCCGCCTCGCCTCCCGTCAGAACGAGCGGAGGGCGGCTGAAGGCGATGCCGCGGGCGGCAGCATAGGTGGCCATCTCGGCGGCGAGCCCGGGACGTGACTCGGCTAGCCCAGAGTCGAGCAAAGGTAGTACCTTGGCGTCGCCCACCAACGAGGCCAGGGTGGGGTTGGACGCGGCGAAGGCATCCTCGGTGAAGAGGATGCGGTGGCGGTAAGCCACGGAGAAGGTGAGGTCGAGCTCGTCCATCGGGACGTGTTTTTGCTTTAAGTGGAAGGCATCAGACGCCGAAGGGCGAGCGCGGTTCCAAGGAAAAGGAGTATGACCAGTCCGCCCATGGCGAGAAGATCGGAGGGATCGAACTGCGGACGGATGGCGAGCCAGGCGAGGTAGTCGACAAGGCAGAGGCCAGCAATGCGGGCGGAGACGCGCTGACCGATGTCGGCGATGCGGCGGCGTGACCAGCCGACGAGGAGCAGCAGGCCGCAGGCCCAGATCATCGGGAGCCAAGGGGTCTCGCCTCGCGCGAGCAGGAGCAAGGGTACGGGCAGGATGGCGAGCAAGGGGAGGATGCGGGCGGCACCGTCGGGCTCGCTGCCGGTGGTCTCGTGGCGGGCGAGGACGGAGATGCCGACTGTAGCCAGGCCGAGCGAGGCGGCGTGCGCGAGGACGAGTGGCAATCCATCGCCAGCAGGAGGTGGATTGGAGAGAAAGCCGATGAGGGGGAGCAAGGCGCGACAGGAGCCCATCAAGGCAGCGCCGAGGGCGGGCCGGATTTTGTGCAGCGCCGTGTAGACGAGAATGAGTACGCCGAGCGCACCCAGCGGTAGCACGAGCCAAGGCGCGGTGAAGGCGGCGAGGGTGGAGCCGAGGATGAGGCAGGCGAGGCCGGCAGTGCGGACAGATTGCTGGCTGAGGCGACCCGAAGGAATGGGACGTCCAGGGTGGCGAGGGGTGTCCCAAGCCACGTCCCACGCATCATTGAGAAACATACCTGCGGTGTAGACTAGGGAGAGTCCAGCCAGCAGCAGGCCAAGCCGAGGAAGGGAGTCGCCGTCAAAGTTTGCGCCGAAGGCGGCCGCGATGAGCCAGCCAATGAGGAGGTTGGACCAGACCGTAGGAAGGTTGGCGCCGCGTGTGAGTTCGATCCAGGCCCGGAGGCGGGTCATGCCGCATTCCAGCCGCGGCGAGCGAGCTCGGCAAGCGTCCACTCGTACTCGCGCGCAACCTGGTCAACGACGCTGGCGGCGCGCAAGGCGGGCGGGAGCACGGCCCAGGTATAGGTCTCAATCTCCAACTGCGTACAGGCCTCGGGGTCTGCCACCAGAGCATCGAGCAGTCCGCGTAGTTCAGGCGCGGTGGAACGTAGTCCGTCACCCAGGTCCTCGGCGTGCAAGGGCACGTGAAAATGGGTACGCACCTCGGCGACGCGCGCGGGGTCGCGGCGGATGGCGGCAAGGCCCTCGGGAATGTCGGGATGGCGCTCGACCGAGCCGTCGGTCAGACGCAGGAAGGTCTGATGAAGGTAGGTGGGCTCGTCCATCGCTGCGAGGCGCGACAGAGCGGGTGGGGTCGGCGGCAAGGCGAGGGCGGCGGAGAGGTGGAGCTTGAGGACAGGGATACCCTCAGCGCGGAGCAGCCGGAGTGCAGCGGAGGGATCCTCGAACTCCACCGCGTGATGGCAGGCGTCGAGGTTGATCCCGATCCATTCGCGGGAGGCAGGGTCGGCCGCGTAGAGTGCGCCGAGGAAATCCACCGCCTCGCGAGCTGTGCCAAGCAGGCAGAGAGGCTCGGGCTCGAGGGCGAGGCGCACCCTTCGGCCGGTGCGGTCTGCTAAGCGGGAGAGACCCTCGCGGGCACGCACGAGGTTAGCCCGGATGGCAAGGTCGTCCGCGGCATCGCGAGGGAAAGCACGGTAGGTGACAGGGACGGTGCTGATCGTGGGCTGGATATTGGACGGAGCTATCTCCGCGAGCAGCTCGGCGACACGTAGAGTGTAGGCGAGGCGCTCGGGATCGCGCCAATCAGGTTGGTAGGCGCGCTCCTTGACTCGCGCACCATGGAAGGGTCCGCGGGGGAAGGCATTGACCGTGAAGACATAGGCTTCCTGTTGGTCCAGCCAGCGACGCAACCAGGCGCGCTCGACGGAATCGGAGGCGAGGGTATCAGCGGCCGGCCCCGAAAGACGTAGGCCGAGAGCCCAGGGCTTTCCGGCAGCGACACGGGCACGCACCTCTGCGACAGGACCATCCAGGGAGGCCCGGGTATCTTGCCAGTCCTCGCCTGAATGCACGTTGGTGCAATAGGCGAGATGGGCATGGGGGCCGACCCTCACGGCGCGGAGGTCGCGCCGTCGGCTACTCGAAAGCCAGGGACCTGTGAGAGGAAGCGAAGGGGATTGCCGAAGATGAGGGCATCGACTGCGGCGGCGGAGTGGCCACGGCGGCGCATCTCGAGGGCGGCGCGGGGCACCGCAAGGGGCTCGCTATGGCCCCAGTCGCAGGCGCTGTTGAGCCAAAGGCGCTCAGCGGCGTATTGCTCGACCATGTCGATGGCGCGGGCAGGCGTGGCCTTGGATTCAGGATACAAAGTGATACCACCCCAGTGCCCAGCGTCGAGCACGCCGCGCACGGTGTGCTCCTCGACGTGGTCGACGAGTGCGCGGCCGGGCTTGACCCCGTGGGCGCGGAGGACGTCGAGGATCAGCCGAGTGCCCTTGAGTTTGTCCTCGAGGTGCGGGGTATGGACGAGAATCAGGCGGTCGTGCTCGACCGCGAGTTGGACATGCCGCTCAAGCACGCGGATTTCGTTACGTGAGTTTTTGTTGAGACCGATTTCGCCGATACCAAGGACATTGGGACGGTCGAGGAACTCGGGAATGAGGGCGAGTACTTCCTCCGCGAGAGCGAGGTCCTCTGACTCCTTTGGGTTGAGGCAGAGCCAGGAGTAATGAGGGATGCCGAAGCGGGCGGCTCGGGCAGGCTCGGTTTCGGTCAGCTGGCGGAAGTAATCACGGAAGCCATCGACTGAGCAGCGGTCGAAGCCCGCCCAGAAGGCAGGCTCGCAGAGGGCGGCGCAACCCGAGAGGGCAAGGGCGCGGTAGTCATCCGTTGTCCGGCTGACCATGTGGGCATGGGGCTCGATGAAGCGCATGGCAATCAGGCGCCGGGCCAAGCGCCGGTGGCACCCTTCGAGCCGGCGGAGGGAATAGGGTCGGGGGTGGGGTCGCTCCAGGATTCCAGGATGCGTCGGGCTCGCTCGGGATTGTCCTCGGACAGAGTTACAAGAGCGGCGCGAAGTGAGCGCAGGCGGTGATCGTCGGATCCCTCGGACCGATCCATGCGATCCAGGAAGGCGGCCAGGTCGAGGATGCGGGCGCGCGCGTCCATGTAATAGAGGTCGGTTAGGACCTCGCGACGCTTCCAAGGCTCCGGTGCGGGGCTCATCCTAGGGAGTGTGGAGGCGGGGGAGGCGGGGTCAACCCGCCCCTCTCACTTCACGCCAAGCTCAGCGGCGGTATAGGGCTGCTTTTGTCCCTTGGAAGCCTCGCGGGCAGCCTTGACCAAGGCCTCGTCGACTAGGGCGCCGCCCTTACCGTAGGTGGCCTTAGTGTAGTTGAGGACATCAGCGATCTCGGCATCCTTCAGGGTGTCGGCGAGAGGTGCCATGACACCGTTGAAATCCTGACCCTTAACCTTGATGGGGCCCTGGAGGCCGCGGAGGACGATTTTAGCGAGAACTTGGTTGTCGAGCTGCAGCCACTCGGAGCCATCGAGGGGTGGGAAGACGGGTATAAGGCCTTGGCCGTTGGGCATGTGGCAGGCCACACAGGACTTCATGTAGACGGCCTTGCCACGCGCAAGCGCCTCGGCGGTCGGCTTTTCCTCTGCAGGCAGGCTAGCAGAGAGCAGGGCGAGGAGGATGAGAAGGGCGTTGGTGCGGCGCATGGAGGAGGTATCAATTTTGCCGACAGCCCCTAAAAAGACAAGTTCCTTAGCCTAATCGAGGTAGGTGCGATGGAATCTCGACAGCCCATCCCTAATGGGTATGAAAAGAAGCGCTTACCCCCATCCAACCATGACTGAAACAACCGTACCCAACGCGAAGCGGCTCCTCTGGGCTGGCTTCATGGCCATCCTAGCCGCCGGTGTCGGCTTCGCCCTCCGCGGCGGCATCTTCGGCACCTGGGCGGCCGAATATGGATTCACCGGAGCCCAGCTCGGCGCCATCGGCGGGGCAGGCTTCTCCGGCTTCTGCTTCGGTATCATCATCGGCGGCGTGCTGGTCGACAAGTTCGGCTACGGCAAGTTGGTCGCGCTCGCCCTCATCGGGCACGTGGTCTCCGCCCTGGTGACCTTCGGAGCCTCCTCCCCGGACGATGCCTACAACTTCCTCTTCTGGGGCATGTTCATCTTCGCCTATGCCAACGGTACTCTCGAAGCGGTGGCAAATCCCCTGATTTCGACGATCTTCCCCAAGCAGCGCACTCACTACCTCAACATCCTGCACGCCTCCTGGCCTCTCGGCATGGTGCTGGGCGCCGTTGCCTCCTACCTGCTAGGCACGGTGGGCGAACTGGGCTGGAAGGCCCAGCTCAGCTTCTACCTCGTGCCCACTGCCGCCTACGCGCTGATGTTCATGGGGCAGTCCTTCCCTAAGTCCGAGGCAGCGGAAAAGGGCACCTCCTTCGCAGACATGTTCAAGGATGTCGGCATCCTTGGCTCCCTCGTTGTGTGCAGCCTGATCGTGATCTTCCTCGGCAGCACTCTGCAGCTCTTCGGGATTACCGCTGAGTCCGCGCAGACCATCGGCTATATCGTCGGCGGCGGCCTGGTGGTGGCGGTCGGCGTGCTGACTCGCTTCTCCTTCGGTTCGCTTCTGCTCTTCGTACTATTCGCGGCCCATGCCATGGTCGGAGCGGTAGAGCTCGGTACCGATGGTTGGATTGAAAACATCACGGGGAATCTGTTCACCCCGACCCAAGGTAAGATTCTATTCGTGTGGGCCTCACTTATCATGTTCGGCCTGCGCTTCTCGGCTCACTTCATCGAGACGAAGCTCGGCCTCTCGCCTCTTGGCATCCTGCTCGCCTCCTCTGTGCTCGCGGTGGTCGGCCTCCAGCTCGCCAGCGGGATGTCGTCCTTCCCCT
>JBFZFD010000158.1:0-2572 GCA_041306485.1 Opitutia bacterium
GTCCGGGTCGCACGTCCCTTCCTCGCGGTGCACTGGGGCTTGGCGGAGGGCTCGGCGGTGTTCCCTCATAGCCTCGTTGTGGCCGAGGAATCCTCGGAGGCTACCTTGGCGGACTTCTTCCTCGGGGCTACCGCGGGTACTCGCACGCTGAATGTTTCGGCGGCCGACATCCATGCTGGCCCCAATGCCTCGGTCCATCGCCTGTCGGTCCAAGACTGGGGTACTGCCGCTCAGTCCTTCCAGATCGACACCACGACGGGTGGGCGCGACGCTCGCATCACCTCGGTCAATGCCTCGCTGGGCGCACGCCGCGCACGCCTTGAGAACGTCGTACGCATTGAAGGCGCGGGCGCGGATGTCCGTCTCTACGGCATTGGCGTCTCCAGCGGCGAACAGGAGTTCGACCAGCGCACCCTGCAGGTACACCAAGCAGGCTCAGCGACCTCCAACCTGCTGTTTAAGAACGCCCTTCTCGGGAAGTCCCGCACCATCTTCTCTGGCCTGATCAAGGTGGCGCCGGATGCTCAGAAGACCGACGCCTACCAGACGAATCGCAACCTGCTGCTTTCACCTGAAGCAGAGGCCAACTCGCTGCCTGGGCTGGAGATTGAGGCCAACGACGTGAAGTGTTCGCATGGGGCGACCACTGGTCAGATCGACCCGGCCGAACTCTTCTACCTGCGTGCCCGGGGCATCCCCCTCGAAGCTGCCCAGCGACTGCTCGCCCATGGCTTCCTCGAGGAGATTGTGGGTAAGGTCGCCGATGTCGGTCTGGCCTCGGTGCTGCGCGAGCGGCTCCAGGCTAAGTTCCTCCAGGATGCCTGAGACACCCAACTCCGCCGCATAACTCACCTTCCTAAAGTACTGTCATGTCCACCGACAATCCCTCCACCTCTGGCTCGCGCCACGCACCTGGGCCCCACGACAAGACCCTGGTGCGCGATGTCCAATCCACGTTGATCCCGGCGGGAGAGCCCGCTGTGCTACCCGCAGGCACCCGCGTGACCATCACCCACCGTCTCGGTGGAAACTTCACCGTCGTCTGCGATACGGGTATGTTCCGCATTAACGGTACCGATGCCGATGCCTTGGGCGAGGAGGTGCCGACGGAGGCTACCGCTGGATCCGGTACGACGGATACCAACGGCTCGCGCGGCACCGCGGAGCACCCTGGACACTCCGGACCTCCTTCCGACGAAGCGCTTTGGAATCAGTTGAAGACCGTCTTTGATCCCGAGATTCCCGTTAACATCGTCGATCTAGGACTCGTCTATTCCCTGTCGGTCGAGCCGGTCGAGGACAAGACAGACCACCACAGGGTCAAGGTCGCGATGACGTTGACTGCTCCTGGCTGCGGCATGGGACCGGTCATCGCCGAGGACGCGCGTAACCGCCTACTCGGCGTGCCTGGGGCGCACGAGGCCATCGTGGAAATCGTTTGGGATCCGCCTTGGACCCAGACGATGATCTCCGAGGACGGTAAGATGCAGCTAGGGCTGATCTGAGCGCTGTTTAATCGTCCCTGCCAGCCTCGAGCTGGCCGGGGAGTACGGCGTAGTAGGTGCCAATCCAGAGCCTCCAGGCGAGGCGGTGGAGAAGCCATGGCAGGAGGAGCCCGGCGAGGCCTGCGGCGTAGGCAGCCTGCCTCCAGCTGATCCAGCCGAGGATGCCAGCAACGAGGAGTAAGGGTAGGAACCCGAAGGCGATGAGGCCGTAGTTCCAGACCAGAGCACCGAGGAAGAACCCTCCGGGACGCCGGAGAACCAGACCGCACTCTGGGCAGGCGGCAGGGATATCCCAGGCCGGAGAAGGAGGCAAGGGGCGGTCGCAGGCGGGGCAACGACCGCGAGCGGCGCGCAGGAAGATATCGGCCCGGGAACTCACCGCTCGAGCCGATCAGCGAGAGCTCGGGCGACGGCCCGCAGGACGGTGACGCGGGCATGGCGTTTATCGTCGGCGGGCACAACGACCCAAGGAGCGTGGGGTGTGTCGGTCCGTGCAACCATGTCTTCAGCGGCGCGCAGATGGACGTCCCACTTCGCCCGATTACGGTAATCCTCGGGCGTCATCTTATGGCGTTTGTGAGGCGACTCTTCGCGCGACCGAAAACGCCGCAGCTGCTCGACCTTGGAGAGGTGTAGCCAGAACTTGACTACGATTGCGCCCGCCTCGGCGAGGCGCGCCTCGAAGGCGTTGATTTCGGCGTAGGCTCGCTGCCACTCGTCGGGACGGCAGAAACCCTCCACGCGCTCAACCAGCACTCGTCCATACCATGAACGGTCGAAGATGGCGACCTGACCAGAGCTGGGGAGGCGGTTCCAAAAGCGCCAGAGGTAATGGCGGGACTTCTCTTCGGGCGTGGGCGCGGAGACGGAATGGATGGCGACGTGGGCGGCATCGACACCCGCGCAAAGGCGGCGGATAACCCCGCCCTTGCCTGCCGCGTCGGGCCCCTCGAAGACCAGCACGGTCGGTATACCTTCGGCATGGGCCAGTCGGCTGAGACGCGCAATGCGCAGCTGCCATTTCTTGGACTGAGAGCCTAGCTCCTCCTTGCCAGGCAGGGGAAGGG
>JBFZFD010000159.1:0-4872 GCA_041306485.1 Opitutia bacterium
TGCCGTACCATTCCATGAAGGGAGCCTCCACCGGGATGATGGTCTCACAGCGCTCGCAAATCAGCTGAGCGCGGAAGTTGGCGCCCCCGCTTTCGGTCAGGTAGTAAGTGTGCTCGCGGCCGACATCCACTTCGCGGACCGCGCCGCAGCCAACGAGGAGGGGCAGGGTGCGGTAGATGGTTGCCCGGGAGACGGAGTCATCAATGCCCCTCGCCTTACGCAGGAGTTCGTCCGCGGTGTAATGCCCAGCCAAATCCCGCGCCGCCTCGTAGACTGCCATGCGCTGGCGGGTCCCGCGCAGCCCCTGCTGGGCGATGTAGGCACGGAAGGCCTCGGCGCGATCGGGCTCCTTGGGAGTAGGTGTCGGCTTGCCTTGCATGCCAGTTGAGACACATTTGAAACAGACGACTCTGCCGTCAACACCTACACAGGGGGTTCCTGCGTTGACTCGCCCCCTCGCCACTCGTTGCCTCAACCCCTTTTACCCCTTTTCAACAGATGTTTCAGAACACGGACGACCTTCGGATCCGGAGCCGGCAACCCCTGGCTCCCCCCAGCCTTGTGCTCGGGGAGGTCCCCTCCACCGAGCGGGCCAGTCAGGTTATATCCCTCTCCCGTCAGGAAATCTCCAGTATCCTGCAGGGGAAGGATGACCGCCTCATTGTCGTGGTTGGTCCCTGCTCCATCCACGATCCGGAGGCAGCGGCCGAGTATGCCGGTAAACTCCTGACCGAGGCCCGCCGTCATACCGCCGACCTCCTCGTGGTCATGCGCGTCTATTTCGAGAAGCCCCGTACCACGGTGGGCTGGAAGGGCCTGATCAACGACCCTGCCATCGATGGCTCCTTCGCCATCAACGACGGCGTCAGGCTCGCCCGCCGCGTCCTGCTCGGCATCGCCGACCAGGGTCTGCCCACCGCGACCGAGTTCCTCGACCCCATCACCCCGCAGTACCTCGCCGACCTCGTCTCCTATGGCGCCATCGGCGCCCGCACCACCGAGAGCCAGATTCACCGGGAGCTTGCCTCCGGACTCTCCATGCCCGTCGGCTTCAAGAACGGTACCGATGGCTCCATCCAGATGGCGGTCGACGCATGCCTCTCCGCCCGCTCCTCGCATTGGTTCCCCTCTGTCACCAAGGACGGCGCGGTGGCCGTCTTCCACACCGCCGGCAACCCCGACGCCCACGTCATTCTCCGGGGTGGCTCGCGCACCGGTCCCAACTACGGCGCCGAGCATGTGGCCGATGCCGTCGCCCGCCTGACTAAAGCCGGACTGCCCGCCCAACTCATCGTCGACTGCTCCCACGGCAACAGTTCCAAGGATCATCGCCGCCAGCCCGCTGTGGCAGCCGACATTGCCGCCCAGGTCGCCGCCGGATCCCCCTCCCTTGCAGGCGTCATGCTCGAGAGCAACCTGGCCGAGGGTCGTCAAGAATGGCGAGGCCGCGAGGCCTCCCAGCGCGGCGTCAGCATCACCGACGCCTGCATCAGCTTCGACCAGACTATCCCCGTGCTCGAGACCCTCGCCGCCGCCGTTCGCGCGCGCCGCGCCATCCCGGTCGCCCGTTGATTCCGCCATGAACCCCGTGCTCAAGCTGCTCCTAGAGGGTGAATCCCTCGACACCGCCCAGATGGGCAAGATTCTCGGCACCAGCGCCGAGGCGGTCGAGCGCGACCTCGCTCAGCTCCGCCGCGAGGGCATCCTGCTGGGCATCCGCCCCGTGCTCAGTCCCTCCTGGGAGGCCGAGCGCCTCGTCCGCGCGGTCATCGAAATCAAGCTACGCCCCGAAGGTCGCGGCGGCTTCGACGGCCTCGCCGAGCGCATCAGCGCCTTCGACCAAGTCGAGAGCTGCCACCTGATGTCCGGCGGCTACGACCTCCTCGTCGTGGTCACCGCCGACAGCCTCTACAAGGTCGCGAGCTTCGTCCACGAACGCCTCGCCCGTATCGAGGGTGTGCAGGGTACCTCCACGCATTTCATCCTCCGGGCCTACAAGAAGGACGGCTTCGTGGTGGGTGACCAGGCGGCCGACCGCGACAAGCCCTCGGTCAGCGCCTAACCTTTCTGCCGATGAACGACGACCGACGTTTTGTCGCGCGCCATGTGGCTGCGTTGCCCAAGTCGGGCATCCGCGACTTTTTCGCCATCGTCTCCCAGATGAAGGATGCCATTTCGCTTGGCATCGGTGAGCCCGACTTCGTCACACCCTTCCACATTCGCGAGGCCGCCATGGCCGCGCTGGAGAAGGGACGCACCTCCTACACCGACAACCGTGGCCTGCTCTCGCTGCGCGAGGAGATCAGCCGCTACGTCGCCCGCCACTACGGCCCGGAGTACCGCCCCGACGACGAAATCCTCGTCACCATCGGCGTCTCTGAGGCACTCGACATCCTCCTGCGCGCTACCCTTAACCCCGGCGACAAAGTGCTCTACCACGAGCCCTGCTACGTCTCCTACGCCCCGAGCGTCGCACTCTGCCACGCTGAGGCCATCCCGGTACGCACCGCCGACACCGACGCCTTCTCCCTCGACCCCGCCGCTCTCCGCGCCGCTTGGCAGCCCGGCTGCAAGGTGCTTATCCTCAACTTCCCGACTAACCCCACCGGTGGCATCGCTGACCGAGCCAAGCTCGAGGCCATTGCCGCCTTCGCGGTGGAGAAGGACCTCCTCGTTGCCTCCGACGAGATTTATTCGGAGCTCACCTACGACGGCGATCACGTCTCTATCGCTTCCCTTCCTGGCATGCGCGAGCGCACCGTCTTCCTGCACGGCTTCTCCAAGGCCTTTGCCATGACCGGATTTCGCATCGGTTATGCCTGCGGCCCAGCTGCGGTCATCGATGGCATGCTCAAGGTCCACCAGTATGCCATCATGTGCGCCCCTATTGTCAGCCAAGAGGCTGCGGTTGAGGCCCTGCGCAATGGTCGCGACGCCATGCTGCACATGCGCGATAAGTACCGCGAGCGCCGCGACTTCATCGTCCGCCGCCTGAATGAGCTCGGGCTGCCCTGCCACCTCCCGCGGGCCGCCTTCTACGCTTTCCCCCGGGTCGATGGCACCGGGCTCGACTCCATGGCCTTCGCCCAGGGCCTGCTCCGCGACCAAAAGGTCGCCATCGTCCCCGGCACCGCCTTCGGGCAGGCTGGAGCTGGCTTCTGCCGGGCCTCCTTCTCCACCAGCTTCGAGCGTATCCACGAGGCGATGGAACGGATAGGACGTCACCTCGACGGCCTTCGCTCGCGCTGATCCGCCGAAGCTTGCGCTTGCGCTGGCGGACCCGAGCCCGAACCTTCCCCTATGGCCACGACGACAGAGATTCCCCGCAGCGTCGCCTTGGTCGGCCGCCCCAACGTCGGCAAAAGCCGCCTCTTCAACCGCTTGGTCGGGCGACGCATGTCCATCGTGCACGACCAGCCTGGCGTTACCCGCGACCTGCTCACCGCCGATGTCGACGAGGGGGGCTTCCTTTTGATGGACACCGGGGGCATCGGCCTTTTCGACGCTAAGCTCACGCCTAAGGTCATCGCCGATGCCGTCGAGGAACAGGTCTCCTTTGCCATCGCCTCCGCCTCCCTTGTCCTGCTCATCGCCGACGCCCACGAGGGCTGCGTGCCGCTCGACCTCGAAGTCGCCTCCCGCCTCCGCGCAGCGGGCAAGCGGGTCATCGTGGTGGCGAACAAGGCCGACACACCCGCGCGCGACGTCGCCCGCGATGAGTTCTACGAAATCGGTTTCGGGGATCCTGTCCTCGTCTCCGCCGAGCACGGTCGCGGTGTCGACTTCCTCCTACGCCGCATCCTCGAGGTCATCGGGCCTGCCCCCGAGTTGCCGCCCGCCGACAGCGTCAATCCCATCCGTATTGCCCTCGCCGGCCGCCCCAACGTGGGCAAGAGCTCGCTCGGCAACCGCCTCCTCTCGGCCGACAAGCTCGTCGTCTCCGAGGTCGCCGGCACCACCCGCGACCCCGTCCGCGCCCGCCTCACCTGGCGCGACCCCCAAGGCGTCGAGCGCCTCTTCGAGCTGGCCGACACTGCCGGTCGCCGTGCCGCCACCAAGCGCGATACCCTTGAGTTCCTCTCGCACTCGCGAGCCCAGGAAATCCTCGCGGCCACCGACGTTGTCTTCCTTATCATCGACGCCACCCAAGGCGTCACTCGCATCGATCTCCAACTCGCTGGCGAGCTGGCCGAGGTCGGTGCTGGCGTCGTCATCGTCGTCAACAAGTGGGACCTCGCCCTCGAGGCCTTCCGCCAAGGTCCCATGGGCGACTTCGAGGATGAGCGCGAGTTTCGCGGTCGCTTCCAAGGCGCCGTCCGCCGGGCACTCTTCTTCCTCCCCGACCCGCCCCTCCTCTTTGTCTCCGCCAAGACCGGCTTCCGCACGACCGAGATGCTCACCGTGGCCGCCGCCGTGTACACCCGCGCCGGTATCCCTATCCCCACCGCTCGCCTCAATCGCGCCCTGCACGACCTGCTCGCCAAGCGTCCTCCCCGTCCTCGCTCCGGTAAACTGTTCAAGTGCTACTACGCGACCCAGGTCGCCCGCCGCCCGATCCGCTTCCGCCTCTTCTGCAACACCGACGAGCCCCTCGAGGACGGCTATATCCGTTACCTCGCCAAGGGCCTGCACGACGCCTTCGACCTCTCAGGCGTCCCCCTCTTCCTCGAGTTGGTCGGCAAGCCCAAGCAGGTACATCGTGGCTTCTTCGCCCCCCAAGGAGCCGCCCCGGGCGACCTCCCTTCCTCTGGCGAGGCCCCCGCTGCCTCCGGCCGTCCACGTTCCGGCGGAAAGTCTCGCCCAGGTAGTAAGTCCCGCCCTGCCAGTAAACCTCGTGCCGAGGGTAAGTCACGCGGTGCTGCCTCCCCCGGC
>JBFZFD010000160.1:0-13710 GCA_041306485.1 Opitutia bacterium
TCCCTCCCCCGCCCACTGTGTTCCCGCCGCTCGGGACCCCGACGCCACTCTCCGCGCTGCAACGCGAGGTGCTTGAGTTGAAGCGGACGAAGGACGCTATCATCCTTGCGCACAATTACCAGTGCGAGGACATCCAAGGTGTCGCCGACTACGTGGGTGACTCGCTCGGGCTGGCCTACAAGGCAGCCGAGGCCAGTGCCTCTACCATCGTCTTCTGCGGTGTGCACTTCATGGCCGAGACGGCCAAGATCGTGAACCCGGGGAAGCGCGTGCTGCTGCCCGACCTCGAGGCGGGTTGCTCGCTAGCCGACAGTTGCCCGGCCGACCGCTTGGCCAAGGTCAAGGCAGAGAACCCCCGCCTCGCGGTGGTGGCCTACATCAACTGCTCAGCCGCGGTGAAGGCATTGTCGGATGTCATCTGCACCAGCGGCAACGCCAGCCGGATTGTTTCGCGCATCCCTGCAGACCAGGAAATCCTTTTCGTGCCCGACCAGAACCTTGGCCAATGGGTGGCAGGGAAGACTGGACGCACGCTGCGGCTCTGGCCTGGGAGCTGCTATGCTCACGTCCAGTTCACACCCACCGCCCTGCTCCGGGCCAAGGCCCTCCACCCGGGAGCCCCGGTGGTCGCCCATCCCGAGTGCACGGAGGCGGTCCGGGGGCTCGCTGATGAGGTCTGCAGCACCGAATTGATGGTCGCATGGGCTAAGCGCCAGAAGGCAGACACTTTGATTGTGACCACGGAATCTGGAATGATCCATCGCCTGCGCCGCGAGGTGCCGGACAAAACCTTCGTCGCCGCGCCCACCGACCGCTGCGCCTGCAATGAATGCAGGTACATGAAGATGAACACTTTACAGAAGCTTCGGGACTGCCTCGTGAATGGTGGCCCGGAGATCTTGATGGACGAAGAAATACGCCAAAAGGCTGAGATTCCCCTTCGGCGCATGCTCGAATGGAGCCAACAATGAACTTTCCCCTGCTTTGATTGTCTAAAAAAAGAAGATTATTTTTGCGTTGTAGACATTTTTTAACTCATTTTTAACAACAACACTGCCATGCGAATCGAACTAGACCCGTCTGAATACCCGACCAAGGACGCCTACGTCCGCGCTGCCCTCGCGCAGGCGCGCGACCTGGCTTCCGACCAGTGGGAGCAGGCTCATCGCCGACAGAGCAACAAGCTCACCAAGGAGATCGACCGTCTCTCTAAGCAGGAGCTAGCCCGACGACTGCTCCGCCTGATGACTCGCCCGGCTCGCCGTCGCGCCATCATCGACGACACCATGCGTCGTCGCGCAGCGACAATGCGCCACAAGGGTCTTTCCGTGCGCGAGATCGCTACCGAGCTCGGGGTCTCCATCCCCTCGGTCTACAACATCACCAAGTGACCGCTTGCCCGTCCGCCCACCCCTTCTAGGGTGGACGGATGGAGCATTGGGATCTGGGCGACCCCCGCACCGGCCCGAGGAGAAGCCCTCTAGCCGCTGGGGGCGACCTGTCCCCCGCGCGCTTAGTCTGCGCTTACCGTCACGGGGTCTTCCCCTGGGAAGTCGGCATCCAGGGCCCGCAATGGTGGTCGCCGGATCCTCGCTGCGTGCTGCTCACGGAGGGATGGGAAGCGCCGAGGGGCTTGGCTCGCTCCCTGCGTAAGGGAGGCTGGGAAATATCGCTCGACCGCGACTTCAGCGCGGTGATTGAGGCCTGCGCGAGGGTGCCGCGCCCGGGCCAACCCGGCACGTGGATCACTCCGGAATTCCGTCGCTCCTACGGCGAGCTACATCGGCAAGGCATCGCGCACAGCGTAGAAGTGAGGCGCGACGGGGTGCTCGTGGGTGGTCTCTATGGTATGCAGGTGGGGAGCCTCTTCTGCGGCGAGTCGATGTTCCACCTCGTCACCGACGCCTCGAAGGTCGCTTTCGCCCACCTCGTGAACCGCCTAGCAGCCCATGGAGTGCCCTTGCTGGACTGTCAGGCTCCGACGCAGCACTTGGTCTCACTGGGCGCGGGATTGGCCCGGCGTGACGACTTCCTCGGGGCCTTGGAGGTCCTGCGCGACCGTCCCGCCTTAGCTGGGCTCTGGCCGGTCAGCCCAGGCCCGGCCTGAAACCTGGGACTTCTCGGCGGTAGATGCGCTCTACGACATCGACCATCTGCTGCAGGGTACGCCCATCGGTGAAGACAGCGATGCCACAGGAGAGGTAGGCCTTCTCGCGCGAGGCGAGCAGCTCGCGGATGCGCGCCTCAGGGTCCTCCCCTTCGAGCAAGGGACGGTGGCTTCGGTTGCCGGTGCGACGCAAAATGGACTGGGGTGAGGCAAACAGGGTGACGACGATGCCGCGGGAGGAGACCAGAGTAGCCATACCCTCGGGCACGACCAAGCCCCCGCCGCAGGCGATGACTGCTCCGCTGGCGGGAAGCTGCTCCTCGATGATGCGACGCTCCAGCGCACGGAAAGCCGGCTCGCCATCTTGGGCGAAGATTTCCGCGATGGACTTGCCAGCGAGGCGCTCGACCAGCTCGTCGGTGTCAAGGAAGGGCCGCTCCCAGCGTCGTGCCAGCAGCCGACCAAGCGTGGACTTGCCCGTGCCCATGAAGCCCACGAGGAGCAGGTTGGGTTGGGCGGATGCGGTCATGACGCATCCAAACCACGACTGTGGACGAGGGCAAGCGTCCGTCAGCGCAGCGCGTCGAGTGCCTCCTTGGCCCGAGGAGCGAGTCGCTCCGAGAGACCTTGGCTGGCCTCGGTCAGGCGGGCGCGATCAGCGGGTTTGAAGACGCGGGGAACAGCATCCCAAGCAGCCTCAGTCAACTCGTCAGCCGGTCCCTTGAGCAGAACGAAGACGGCTTCTTTGTCGACCTTGAGAGATGGACGTGAGCCAGCGATGCGCAGCCAAGCCGCGCGCGCGCCCCGTGACCATGCCTCGGGGGGGCTGGCGACGAAGCCCTTGGCGAGTGCGGACGGGGGGAGTCGAAGAAGCTCCTCTTCGAGGGAAAGGACATCAGAGCGGCGCTTGGCCTCGGCGAGCTTCTCCCACAGGAGGGGCGCGGCAAGCGAAGCGTCCATGCGGCGAAGCAGGTAAAGGGCGCGGGTGGCGACCTCCTCATCCTTGCCCTTAGCGAAGGCCTGCACCTGTGCGGCGGAGAGGGCGGGCTTCTGCCCAAGCTCGACCGAGCGGAGGGAGTCGACGACGGCAGCGAGGTCGCCCTTGCCAGCAACATAGGGCACAGGCTTGACGGGCTCAGGGGAGAGGGGCGAGCGGGTGGGTACCGCGAGATCAAGGAGCAGCTGGGTCTCGAGGCCGAACTTGACCTCGGGGTGCACGGCGGCGGTGGCTCGCTTACGCAGCTCGGGGAACCACCAAGCGGAGAGGGGGCCTGGGGTGCGCTCGACGGTGCCGATGGAGATGGTCGCGCGGTGCAGGTCTGCGAGTTCCTTGACCCGGCGGCCTTCGGCTTGGTCGAAGGCGGCGAGCGCAGCGGCGAGCGTCTCGCGACTGGGGGCTGCGGATTGAGCAGCGGCGCCGAAGGGCAGCAGCAGGGTGAGGGCGAGGAGGAGCAGACGCATGAGATTCAGGATGAGGTTGTGGGGGTGAGGGAGGAAAGGGATCGATCGTGTGAGCGAGAAAGGAAAAGAAGGGCGAGAAGGGCCCCACCAAGGGCGCAGGCCATGTCGGCTTGGGTGTCCCAAGGATCCCCCTGCGTGCCAAGGAATGCATCGGCGGACTGACCGATGACGATGGCGACCACCCATTCGATGAGCTCGTAGAAGGCGCTGAAAGCGAGGGTGCAGGCGGCCGCGAGTCCGCCTGCCATGCGGACGGACGCAACCCAAGCGCCGCGCAGGAACCACTCCCGGAAGAAGAGGCAGGGGACCAGCCCCTGGAAGACGTGGCCGAGGCGGTCGTAGGGATTGCGTAGGAGGCCAAGCTGGTCTCGCACCCAGTTGCCAGCGGGGACCTCGGCGTAGGTCCAATGAGCCCCGATGACAAGGACGAGGGCGTGGACGAAGAGCAGACGACCGAGCAGGCGGGAAGGCGGGGGAAGGAAGGCGATCAAGGCCGTGCCAATGAAGACGGGCGAGGCCTCGAGAGCCCAGGTCGGGAGGTCGGCGCAGCCCACAGCGGAGATCAGGGCGGCCACGCAGGCCGCTCCGGCGAGCAAGTTGATCTCCCGTCGGGGTGACATCAGATTCGCCAGGGCGAACGGAACTCGGGGGTGTGGAGTCGCTGGGCCTGGGCGTCGCCGACCATCTCGCGGGCATCCTTGGAGAGGGTGACCTTACGGCCGAGGCGCACAGAGAGCGCGGCGAGGTTGACGACGGTGCAGCTATGGTGGGCCTCACGCACGCCGTAACCGAAGGGACGCCGCTCGCGGACCGCGCGATGGAAGTCGTCTTCCTGGCGCTCGGGCAGAGGGAACTCGCGCGCCTTGGCGGCGAGGTGGGTCGGATCGGTGCGGAGATTAGGCCAGAGCTTGCCATTGGGCCCCTCGATGAAGGGGCGGGTGCCGTGACCCGGGCAGAGCTCGGACTCAAGGATGAGCTTAGTGCCGTCGCGGTACATCAGGGTGACGGTCTTCCAGGCACCGCAGGCGAGGGCGTCCTGCGAGGGAGCGTCGGCCTCGGCGGAGACGGGGTACTCGCCGTCCTTCCCGAGGAAGTACTGGGCTGGGTCGAGGAAGTGCTGACCCATGTCGCCCAGGCCACCCTGGTCGAAGTTCCAGTAGCCGCGGAAGGACCCGTGGGCGCGGTGAGGGTGATAAGGGATGAGAGGAGAAGGGCCGCAATAGAGATCCCAGTCGAGGTGCTTGGGCACGGGCTGTGGCTCGAGGTTGGGCCGGCCAACCCAGAGGTTGGCCTTCCACTGGATACCCCCGCCGCCCGAGGCGACGCGCATGGTGAGTGGACCGCCAAGGACGCCCGAGGCGACGATGCGGCGAATCTCACGGGCGGGACCGACACCGTAGTAGCCAGTGGAATTGAGGCGGAACCAGGTGTTGACGCGGAAGGGCACCTTGGCCTTTTCGACCACGTCGACCAGCGCTAGCCCTTCTCCGATGGTGCGGGTGAGAGGCTTCTCGCACCAGACGGCCTTTCCGAGACGGGCAGCGGCGGCGGCGATGAAACCGTGCCAATGAGGCGGGGTGCAGACGTGGACGATGTCGGCATCGGCCATGCCGATGACCTCGCGGAAGTCGCGCACGGTCTTGGGGCGCTGGCCCTGGGATTTCTCGATCTGGCCGGCGCGATTGGCCGCATGGTTGTCGTCTGGGTCGGCGCAGGCCAGCCAGCGATGCCCTGCCCCGCGGGCTGCCTCGAGATGCATGGCGGAGATACCACCGCAACCGACGAGCACGTGGTTGATCGTCTCGCTGGGAGGGATGTAGCCGCGGCCAAGTACGTGCCGAGGAAGAATGGTTAGACCAGCTCCTAGGACGGCGGACTTGCCGAGGAAGGAACGACGGGAAAGGACGGGGTTGGGCTTGCGGGGCATGGAAATAAGTAGACCCTTCATTGATGCGAGTGTTCCGCCTTTTGGAAAGTCCGAATGCTCCCCCGGTTCTGGCACGCGAGTCCGAGGAGGGCTGGGAGGAAGTACAGCGACAAGGCCTAGGCTTCGTCGCTACAGGAAGGCGCTTTAAGGGGGGCAAACTCCTCCCCCCGGTTGCTTCCGGTCCGGTCTTCTGCATCGGGGTCAACTATGCCTCCCATGCCAAGGAGTTCGGCCACGCCCAGCAGGCATGGCCAACCGTCTTCCACAAGAGCCCGGCCTCGGTCATCGCCAGTGGGGAGACTGTGCTACTGCCCCGGCACCTGCGCAGCGATAAGGTCGACTATGAGGGGGAGATTGCGGTGGTGGTGGGCGCGGACATTCGCAACGCCACGCCCGCGGAGGCTTTGTCCAAAGTCCTCGGCTACACCTGCGCCAACGATGTCTCCGCGCGCGACTGGCAGAAGGAACGCGGTGGTACGCAATGGTCGCGCGGCAAGTCCTTTGACACCTTCTGCCCGCTCGGTCCCTGCCTGCTCACCGCGGACGAGGTGCCCGATCCCTCGCGCCTAGAGATCCGTCTCCGGCTCAATGGGGAGACGATGCAAGAAGCCTGTGCCTCGGAGATGCAGTTCGGCGTGGGTGACATCCTCTCCTTTCTCTCGGGTAGCTCGACGGTGCCCGCGGGCTCGGTGATCCTGACGGGTAGCCCGGCTGGCGTGGGCATGGCCCGCACGCCCCCGCGCTGGCTGGCCGCAGGGGATGTCATAGAGGTGGAGATCCCTGGTATCGGCATCCTGCGCAACCCTGTGGCCGAGGAACCAACCTAAGACTGGCGTCCCGCCCGGCCCTACCCTAGTCCAAGGGTCTGCATGTTCGCCTCACTCTCCGAGCGCTTCTCAAAGGTCCTGCGGGACCTCCGCGGACTCTCCACCATCAGCGAGTCCAACCTCGAGCCGGTACTGGTCGAGGTTCGCCAGGCCTTGATGGCGGCAGATGTCCATTTCCGTGTCGCGCGCGACTTTACCGATCGGGTCAAGGCTGCCTGCCTCGGCCAGGCCGTGACCGAGTCGGTCACGCCGGCCCAGATGGCGGTGAAGGTCATCCATGACGAGTTGACTAAGCTGCTCGGTGGGGAGTCGCGCCCGCTGCCGACTACTCGGCCGATGCGTATCCTGCTGGTCGGTCTGCATGGCTCGGGCAAGACGACCACCGCGGCTAAGCTCGCGCGGCACCTTAAGGCCAAGGAAGGCATCGGCCGTCCCTTCCTCGTCGGCGCCGACATTCACCGTCCCGCTGCCATCGACCAACTCGAGACACTCGCCGCCCAGGAGGGTGTCAGTTTCCTCTCCGACCGTGACTCCCGCGATGCCGCTAAACTAGCTAAGGAAGCCCTCGACAAGGCCATCGCCGCTGGGGCCGACGCGGTCATCGTCGATACCGCCGGCCGCCTGCAGGCCGACGCTGACCTGATGGCGGAGGTCGTACGCATCCGCGAGGCGGTACAGCCGCACGAGGTCTTCCTCGTCGCCGACGCTGCGCTCGGCCAGCAAGCCGTCGATGTAGCAGCCAAGTTCCACGCCGCGACCCCCCTGACGGGTCTCATCCTGACCAAGCTCGATGGCGATGCCCGCGGCGGCGCTGCGCTCTCGCTGCGCGAGGTGACGGGTGTTCCCATCCGTTACCTCGGTACGGGCGAGAAGGCGGGTGACTTTGAAATCTTCCACCCGGAGCGGCTAGCTGGGCGCATCCTTGGCATGGGCGACGTGGTTAGCCTCGTCGAGAAGGCCCAGGAGACGGTCAGCCAGCGCGATGCCGAGCGCATCGCAGAGAAAATGCGCAAGGGCGACTTCGACCTCGAGGACTTCCTCGCGCAGATGCGCCAGATGCGCTCGATGGGCCCGCTGGGTGACATCATGAAGATGCTCCCCGGGATGGGCGGCATGCAGGTCGGTGCCCGCGAGGAGGGCATGCTCCGTCGCACCGAGGCCATCCTCACCTCGATGACGGGCAAGGAACGTCGCAAGCCCGACGTGCTCAATGCCTCGCGTCGAGCCCGCATCGCAAAGGGCTCCGGCACTCAAGTGGCCGACGTCAATGCCATGCTTAAGCAGTTCAGCCAGATGCGCGAGATGATGCGCATGATGCGCGGCGGTAAAGGCAAGGAGCTGATGCGACGCATGGGGCAGATGGGCGGCGGCGGCTTCCGCCCTCCGGGCATGGGACGCTGAGGTCATGGACAACTTCCGCGACATGACCGTTATCCTCTCCGGGGCCTCCTCCGGCCTGGGCGCAGCCCTTGCGCGACAGTTGGCGAAGGAGGGTTGCCGGTTGGCCCTCTGTGGGCGCAATCCCGACAAGCTCCGCGCGGTGACAGAGGGACTCGGGCTACCGCCCGACCGGCTTCTCGCGCGCGCCTTCGACTTGACCGACCCTGCGGAGACTCGTCGCTTCACGACCGAGGCCCTCGCCTTTCTTGGGCGGGTCGACGTCCTTATCAACAACGCCGGGGCCAACCTCGGCAAGCAAAGCATCGCCGAGATGGACCTCTCGCGCCTCGCCGCCATGCTCGACCTCAACTGCGTCGCCCAGTTGGCCCTGACCCAGCCGGTCTGGCGGGTGATGGCTGCGCACGGTGGTGGGCGCGTCATCAATATCCTGTCCTCGGCGACGCGCTTCGCCAGCCCGACGATGGGAGGCTACACTGCCTCCAAGGCGGCTTTCACTGCGCTCACGGATGTGATGCGCAAGGAGGGTCGCCCCCTGGGCATTGCGGTGACCGGGGTCTTCCCGGGCGGTATCGACACGCCTTTCCGGACCACAGCACGTCCAGATTACCTTACGGCAGAGGCAGTCGCCGAAGCGGTGACCGGCATCCTCCGCCTGCCGGCAGGTGCGGCGGTACACGAGTTGGTGCTGCGCCCGATGATCGAGGATAACTTCTCGTGAGCGACGTACTCCTGAGCACCTTGGCCGACGACCTGCTGGCGCGACCTGGCTGGATTTTTGACTGCGATGGCACCCTGGCGAGGACCATGCGCCTGCACCAGCGATCTTGGATGCACGCTATTGAACGTCAGATTGGCCAGCCCTTCGACTTCAGTTGGGAGTTCTTCTGCTCGATGGGTGGGATGTCCGCGGAAGACACCTGCCTGCGCCTGCGCGAGCGTCACGGTCTCGTGCTCGACGTGGGCCTCATCCGGGCGCACACCGACGAGTGGCTGCACCGCAACCTGGAGGCGGGCCTCGAGGGCCGCCCAGAGGTTATCGCCGTGCTGGAGCACGTCCACGCACGGGGCTCGCGCACCGCGGTCGCCTCCGGAGGCACCCGAGAACACGTCACCTTAACCCTGCGCAAGCTTGACCTGATGCCGCGCCTACACGCGGTCGTCACCTGCGAAGACGCACCCCGCTCGAAGCCCCACCCCGACCTCTTCCTCGAGGCGGCACGACGGATCGGCATTCATCCAGCCGAGTGCGTGGTCATCGAGGATAGCCACCGCGGGCGCGAGGCGGCGGAAGCGGCCGGAATGCCCTGCGTGATGGTCGAGCCTGCCTAGCGAGGTGCGAGGTGCGAGGAGCGGGTGAGGAAGCAGGAAAGTTGGGCCAAAGGTTCAACCCAAGCCGTCGGCCTTCAGCCCCGCACCTCGCTCCTCGCTCCCCGCTCCGATTAGGCCCTGAGTTTAGCGCAGAAGCGGGCGAGGCGTTCGAGTCCCTTCAGAATAACGTCGTCGGAAGTCGCGTAGCTCAGGCGAATGTAACCTTCGGAGCCGAAGGCGGATCCGGGGACAACTGCGACTAACTCCTCTTCGAGGAGGCGGGCGGCGAAGTCGGCCGAACTCAGGCCAAAGGCGCGGATGTTGGGGAATAGGTAGAAGGCACCCTGCGAGCGGTAGCAGGTGAGCCCAGGGATGGCGTTGAGTCCGTTCCAGAGGAGGAGGCGACGGCGGTCGAAGGCGACCTGCATCTCGGCGAGCGCGGCTTGGGCCTTGTCAGGATGCTGATGGACAGCGAGAGCGCCGAACTGGGCGAAGGTGGTGGCGTTGGAGGAGATCTGGCTTTGCAGGTCGGAAACGGCGGCAGCGACGCCCTTCTCCGCCACGAGGGTGCCGAGCCGCCAGCCAGTCATCGCGTAGGTCTTGGCGTAGCCGGAGACGGTGATCGTGAGGCAGGCGGCCTCGGGCGAGAAGGTCGCGGGGCTACAGGTCGTCTGACCATCGTAGACGAGGTGCTCGTAGATCTCGTCGGAGAGGATCCAGACGCCGGCCTTGACGCAGATGTCGACCAAGGCCTCGAGCTCGGGACGGGTGTAGACGGCGCCGGTGGGATTGGAGGGACTGTTGAGGATGACCATCCGGGTCCGGGGAGTCAGGGCAGCGCGGAGTTGCTCGGCAGTGACCTTGAACCCAGCGGTGTCTTCGGCGGAGATGAGGCGGGGGACGCCTCCGGCCAACTTGACCATCTCGGGATAGCTGACCCAGAAGGGGGCGGGGATGACGACCTCGTCGCCGGGGCTCACCGTGGCGAGGATGGCGAGGTAGCAGGACATCTTGCCGCCGGGGGAGACGACGACGTTGGCGTCGGCGATGCCGGTGAAGCCGCGCCGGGTGTAGTCCTCGGCGATGGCCTTACGGAGAGCGGGGATGCCCGGGGTGGGGGCGTACTTGGTCTGGCCGTCGGCTAGGGCCTTGGCGCAGGCGTCCTTGACGAACTGGGGCGTGTCGAAGTCAGGCTCGCCGGCTCCGAAGCCGCAGACGTCCTTGCCCGCGGCCTTGAGGGCCTTGGCCTTGGCATCGACCGCGAGGGTCGGCGAGGGGGCGACGTTACGTGACCAGGAGGAGAGGGCGGGAGTCATCTCAGGAGCAGGGGAACCAGCCGAGGGGCGGAAGGCAAGGCTAGGCTAGTCAGGCCACTCAGACGTCGATGGCATCATCCTTGGATCCCTTACCCGGACGACGCCAAGGCTTGACCTGCTCGATACCTAGGGAGGAGGTGAGAAGCCACGAGACCATGGAGATGCAGAGCGTGGCCAAGGCCCACTTCTTGACCTCGAAACTGGAGAGGAGCTGGTCGGCAAGGAATAGGACCGTCCCATTGGCTAAGAAAACGACAAGGTAGTAGGCCAGACCAAGCGTCAGGATGAGGACGGGGATAGAGACGATGAGGAAGACACCGAGTACCATCGGACGAACAAAGGAGTTGAGCACCCCCATGGTCAGGACGACCGCGGCTAAGGAAGCGAGATCATCATAGACAATCAGGTTCCAGCGTTGAGCGACGAAGACCCCGAGGGCGAGCGAGGCCCATTCCAGGATGATGACGAGCAGGCGGCGGAGATGTTCCACGAACACAGCCTACCACCCTCTGCCCCCGCAGACAAGCCGAAGGGGCAAAAGGGTTCAGGCCTTGGCGGCGGGAGGCTGGCGGCGACGGCGCCAGGCCGAGAGGGCTAGGGCCAATCCGCCGAGCATCAGCCCGTAGGTGGAGGGCTCGGGCACCACGCCGTACTGCAGGACGAGGCTGGAATTCGAGCTGTCGAGCACCACGGAGAACATACTGGAGTCGACCTGACCTCCATTCATATCAACGAACCCATCGGTGTTGATGGTGAACAGGGAGTTGAGCGAGCCAAGGGAGTTGGCCCCGAGCTCATAGGTGGCGAAGTCGTAGAGCGTGAAGCTGTAGGACAAGTTGGGATCGAAGTCCGCTAGCGAGCCCGGGGAGTCGTTGAGCTGCAGTGAGATGAGCTCAAGTAGGAAGGTATTGGAGGCGCTCAGTCCAGAGAGGTCGAGGACCCCGCCGACCTCTACCAGGTCGTAGTCGACGCCAGCCTGCGAGGGTAGGCCCGTGAGCGCATCGGTCGCTTGGCGCACCTCGAATCGCTGGGAACCGCCGTTAAGGGCAAGGTCATTGACGATGGTGATGACGCCAGGCGAGTTGCCCACGTTAAGCACGCCGCCTGTGTCGAGCGTCAGCGCGGAGAGGGTGCCCTCGCCCGAGAGCGTTCCGCCTTGCTCAAGCACAATCGAGGCGAGAGTGACAGTCTCGGTGCCGCCCTCAATGCTGCCGAGGTTGACCGAGCTACCCGGTCCGACGAAGAGCGTGCCTCCGAAGTTCTCGAGATTGAGAACGGAGCCTCCGACCAGACGCACATTGTTGGCGAAGTTGGCCCCGAAGACGAGCTGGCGTCCGTCACCCGCGATGACGATGCCACCGCCGAGGCTACCAGCCACGAGCGTGGTGGAGGCGCTGGTCACGGTAATCTCCCCGGTGTAGTTGTCGGCATTGAGCAGGGACCCACCGGAGTAGGCGATATCCATGACGAGCTCACGTCCACCGAAGTCGATCACGCCCGTACCAGCGAGGGCGAGCGTGCCAAGGGGAGTGGCTGTGGTGAGGTCGAGGGTACCGGCGGACACCGTAAGCGGTCCAGCGTAGGAGCCGAGACCCGCCAGCGAGCCGCCGCGGAAGTCGATGGCCGCGGTGATCCCGGTGAGGTCGGCGGTCATCCCAGGGAGCACCGAGAAGGTGGACCCCGTGTCAAGGGAAGCAAGGAAGCCGGGGTCGACGGTGAAGGGTGTGGTGACGGTGCCCTGCCCAGTCCAGCCCTGGCTGTTGACCAGGATGCCGCCAGCGAGGGTGATGTTGCCGGAGAAGGCGAAGTTGCCGAGGTCGAGGAGGCCGCCCGTGACGGTGATGTCGCCGGTTGAGAGCGAGCCAGCCGAGACGACGCGGAGGACGCCTGCCTCGACGGTGACGCCGCCGGTGAAGCTGTTGGCGGCGTTGTCGAGCACGAGCGTGCCGAGGCCGGACTTCGTGAGCGAGCCGGTGGTGCCGATGAGGCCGCCGTTGTCGAGGCGCATGCTGACGAGGAGGTCGGCGGTGTCGTCGGCGGTGACGTTGGCCACGTCGAACCGGACATTAGTGCCGAGGTGGATACCACCGGTGCCGTTCATCAGCGAGGCGGAGGAGCCGCCCACAGTGACAAGCGCGGCTCCCGCGGTGGTGTCGGCCAAGTAGACATCCCAAGACCCAAGGCCGCGATTGGAGGTGAGGGTGGCGCCGTCGAGGTTGATGTTGCCGAGCCGACCCTCGAAGGCGGAGCCTAGGACGATCGTCCCTCCGACCGAGGAGAGGGTCTGCGTGGCGGACACGGCGTTGGCGTGGCCGATGGTGAAGGGGTTCGTACCGTTGAGCTCGAGGGTGGCGCCTTGGGCGACGGACAAGGCCGCACCGCCCCGAAGGGTGCCCGTGACGCGGAGGGTGCCGGCGTCGACCTGGATGGCGCCGCTGTTGGTGTTGGCCCCGGAGAGGACGACGGTGCCGGCGCCGGAGGTGATGAGCTTACCGGTGCCGCTGAGGGCGCCGGAAACCGTCACGGTGCGCCCGGTGACGCCGTCGACCGAGTCGGTGGTGTGGATGACCGTGCCGGTGTCGCCATTGAGGGTGATGGCGCTGGCGGACGTCCAATTGGCCATGGCGCCGAGGGTGGCGTCGCCCGCGGTGAATGTCTTGGCCGAGGCGGCGATGATGCCGCCCACGCCGAGGTTGAGTCGGCCACCCGAGAGGGTATAGCCGCCGGCATTGTTGCGTCCGGAGGCGAAGTTAACGCCGCGCAGGTTGGCGACGCCGCCCGACTGGTTGATGTAGGCCGAGCCGTCCCAACCGATATTGGCGTTGGTGTTGAGGACGTTGAGGGTGCCGCCGGAGAGGTTGTAGGTCGAGGTGCCCGACCAGTGATTGATCAAGAACGAGTTATCTGTCCCATTCTGGATCACCGAGCCGGTGATATTCACCGTGCCGCCGCTCTGGTTGAGAGTGGAGACAGTGCCGCCGCCCTCGGAGGTGCGGATGCGCGCGGCGCTTACCGTGCCGCCGGCGACGGTGAGGGTGGCGGTGCCCATATAGATTCCGTCGGCCGCGGTGATCGAGCCCGAGTCGGATCGGATGGCGCCGCCAAAGATGTCGACGACGTTGGTCGAGACCGTGGCCCCATCGACCGCCAGGGTGCCGGCGTTGGCCCGGAAGGTCCCGGTGAGCGTGGGGGAGCCAGAGAGCAGGCGCAGCGTGCCACTGTTCTGCAGGTAGAGGTTGGCACCGGTGCCGCCGAGGGTGGAGAGCGCGACGGTGTTGGTGTCGGCGTAGAAGTTGGCGTTTCTGCCTTCGACAAGCTGGAAGGTCCCGCCGGCGGTACCGCTGTCGACGAAGAAGACACTGG
>JBFZFD010000161.1:0-9080 GCA_041306485.1 Opitutia bacterium
AGACCGCGTCGCCCACCAAGCCGCTCGGCCGCCGGAACACATACCAGCGCGCGTTACCGAATACCTGATCCATGCCGTGCAGGATGAAATGAAACTTACCCGAGGCAGGGTCGTGGTAGATGCGGTAGTTGTTCCGGTTGAAGGAATATCCATCCCAGTGGCAGAAGACGCTCTCCAGAGCCAGGTGCCTCAGGTAGGCATCGATGTCGAGGATGGCCTCGAGCCGCCGAGCGCGTGCGACGAGGTCTGGCTCGCCGCACGCAGCGATGAGCTCGGCCAGGGGCGCCGGGTTATCCTTGGGACCGCGATCCTGCTCCATCCCTGGGTTAATCTCCGAGACGAATCCGCCGTCGTAGAGGTGGCCCTTGGTGTCCTTGAAGAAATAGGACAGGAACTCCTTGTTGAAGCCCTCCTTCAGCACGTAAATGCCGAGCGGCTTGCCGTTGAGCGTCACGTGTGCGTGCGTGCACCGCGAGGCGGCCACCCTAGCTCGCCGGGCGATGTCCCCGGCTAGGGTCTCCAGCAACATCGTGCCGTCCTGGGCGCAGTTGTTTAACTGGAACTTACCCAGGCCGCGGAACTCCTGCTTCTTGAGGGTCTTGTCCGTCCGCAGCGAGAATCCGGGCCGCGGGTCGTCGATGGGCCGGAAACTTCCCGCCGACCCCTTCAGCTTGACGTGGCAGGACTTGAGCGGCGGCTTCCCTTGCTCGCCAATCTCGCAAATGACCCATTCTCGAGGCTGGGCGCGCAGCTGGACCATGCCCTCCGGGGGAATATTTAGGACGATCCGCGGCACCTCATCTTCCCCGAAAAGCCGGTCAGGGCTCTCGCCGCCCGTTCGAGTTGCCTGGCTCCAGCTTGTCGCCGCACAAAGGCTGGCTAGCAGATTGATTGCGGTGACGAGACGGAGCACGCGCGTGGGGGTTGGCGAATCCTGCCCCCTGTCACAAAAGTGTCAACGGCGTGTCGGGCTCAGCCGTCCAGCCCTGGGAAAAGCGTTAGCAACCCCGCCGCCATGATTTCCACCCCGACCGCTGCCAGCACAAGTCCCATCACCCGGGTGAGGACATTGATACCCGTCTCACCCAGTAAGCGAGTGATGCGCTCTGCACCGGCAAAGGCCCCGAAGGTGGCGGCGCCGCCAACCAGACCATAGGCTGCGAGCAGGGCAAGGTCACCAGCCCCCTTCGCCTGTTGGGAATAGATGACCATGGTGGAGAGCGTGGCTGGGCCAGTCAGCAAGGGTATGGTCAATGGGCTGACCGCGATGCTATCTCCCGCGCTGACCTTCTCCGAGGCCGCCGCCACCTCGCGCGGATTACTGTCGGCCGGCTGTGCATTGAGCATCTGTACTGCGTTGATCAGTAAGAGAACCCCGCCTCCCACTTGGAAGGAGGCCAGTGAGATACCGAAGAATTCTAGGATTCGTAGGCCTGCTAAGGCGCTTACCGCGATGACCGCGACGACGGTCAGTGAGCAGACCCACACCGTGCGGCGCCGCTGCGCCGGGTTCAGGTCCCTCGTGAAATGGATGAAGAAAGGGATGACGCCAATCGGGTTGAGCACCGCGAGGAGCGTCACCAATTGCTTCAGGGGATCCATCCCGGCATCCTGTCTTTGTCTTTGCTGTAGCCAAGGGAAAGGTTGACATCTTTCGGTTAACGCAAATTAGTTGCGTTAATATGAAACCCCTCCTCCCCCTACTCCTCGCGGCCGCTGCCCTCGCCCAGTCCCCCTCTGCCGTTGTCGATCCTAGCCCTTCGGCTGGTTGGGAAACCCGCGCCGCTCTCGTGGTCAGTGGTTCCTATGGCCGCACCTCCGCCGGCGATACCTATGAGGATACCCTCGCCAATGCCCACACCGACCCCGTCCATGAGGACCTCGCCCTCGGCGGAGCGGAACTCTTCGGTCGCATCGGGCGCGATTGGGCCGGCGGCCGACTGGAGGTGGCCGCCGCCTTTCACGTCCATCGCCATCCCGGCGAGACTACCGAGAGTGAACTCGAGGAAATCTATGCCGACTGGGGCCGCGGCGCTTGGAAGTTCCGCGGCGGTATCTTCCTCACTCCGCTTGGTCTCACTAATTCCCTCCACGCGCATAGTTGGACCTTCGCCAACGCCCCTCTCTTTTACGGCCGCTTCCTCGGGTCCGACGGGCTCCGCAATCCGGGTGTACAGGTCGCTTGGGAAGTCGACCCAGGCAAGTCCCTTTGGACACTTGCCCTCCAGCGCGCTACAGGTGAGAGCGCCTTCTCGTTCCGCTCCTCCCACGAGGATGACCATGGTCACGAGGAGGAAGAGGAGCACGAGGGCTACCTCGGCCGCATGCACGAACCTTCCCTCGGCTCGGGCCCGCTTGTCACTCTTCGCAATGAACGCGCCTATCGCGTTGGTGAAGGAGCCTCACTCGCCTCCGGCGTGTCAGTGGCGGCTGGTGACAACGGCACGGGCGGCGTCACTTGGATCGGCGCCTGGGACCTCGAATGGCGGCGTGAGACCGCCAAGGACCGGTGGGTTTCCCTCGAGCTCGAGCTGTTTTACCGCGACTACGAGGCGCTGGCCGGAATCGACCATGATGGCGATCCCGTGCCCGGCGACCGCTTGCAAGACCTTGCTGTGGCTCTCGCTGCTTCCGCCTCGGTTGCCGACGGTTGGATTGCTGGTATCCGCGCCGAACGCGCCGTCCCCCTCGACCAAGCCAACTACGAGGCCGCCGGGCGCGACGAAGCTCGCGAGGCCCGTACACGCCTCTCGCCGCTGGTGAGCTGGCAGCCCGCAGAGGGCTTACTCCTCCGCCTCCAATACGACCACGATCGCTCGCCCGTCTTCGGCACCGAGGACTCCGTCTGGTTGACGGTCCAGTGGACCCTCGGGAAGCACTGAGCCCGGCTCAGCCGACCCCGAGCAGCGCGAGGCTCTCCGCCAGCCCTCCCGGCCGGTTACGCGCGAGCCAGGCCCGGCGATGACGCTCGGCCAGCTCGCGTCGCGCGTCCTCCCCCGGGGGCCGCTGGCCCGCGGTGACCAAGCCCGCCTGGGCGAGCATGATTCCCAGCATGAGCTCTTCGCGCACTCGCGCGTCGCCGATCTTGCGGACGAGGTCCGCGCACGCATCCAGCCAGCCGAGCGAACCCAGCACGTCGGGCACCGCGAGCTTGAGCCCGAGCTCCGCGCGGGCCGCGGGGTCGCCACAGAGCAGCTCCCAGGTTAGGCTCTTGTTACGGACGGAAAAGGGGATGCGCTCGTCGAGCGCGCCGAGGGCCAACAGGGCGTCGGCGACCTCCGGCACGTCGGCACCGTCCTCGAGGAAGGGCAGCACCGCGAGCACGGGGTCGGGGTCGGCGTTCGTCGCGCGGCACCAGGCCATCGCGGCAGCCTCGCCGAGCGGGATCCATAGGGTCGGCCAAGGCTGGTGATAGCCGTTGTCGCCCCAGGCTGTCATCAGGATGCCCTCGGCGCCGTGCCGGAGCGCCGCCGCGGTCGCCTCGCGGACATTGGCGCGGGCGTTGGTGAGACGACCGGTGAAGCTCTGCCAGGTGCCCGTCCCGGGCGCGATGAGGAAGTCGCGCCCGAGTTCCGCGAGGCGGCCGCATTGCGCGTCGAAGGGGTGCCCCGCGTCATAGCCCCAGACCACGGGCAGCGCCTCGGCGGGCGCCTCGCCAGCGAGGGCGGGATCCTCCAGCAGGATGTCGCCCCAGAAAAGCATCCGCTTGCCCCGCTCGCGCACCAGCCCGTGGATGCGGTTGAGGAAGTCGAGGTAGACGCGGTGCTTACCGCGCGCGGCGACCTCCTCCCGGCTGCGCCCCTGCCCGAGCTCCCACGGCTCATCGCCGCCGACGTTCACCTGCCCGCTGGCGAAATGCGGCAGGTAGCCGTCGAGGAGCCCCGCCACGAAGGCGAGCGATGCGTCGTCCGGGAAGAGCGTCGACGGGTGCGGCTTGTACTGGCCGGTGAGCGGGTGCGTCCAGCCGTCGGGACATTCCGCTAACTGTCGGTAGGGCTCGTGGCGTAACCACCGCTCCAGGTGGCCGAAGGTGTTGAGGTTGGGGACGAACTCGATGCCGAGCTCGGCGCAGCGGGCCCCGACAGCGGCGAGGTCCCCGGGCGTGAGCGGGGAGGCGTCGCGCCAGACGACCTCGTGCCCGGGCCAGGCGAAGGTGTGCTCCACGTAGAGCTGCAGTTGGTTGAGGCGCAGCGCGGCCATGGCCTCGGTGAGCGCGAGTAGCTCGGGCAGGGTGGGCACCTTGCCGCGCGACACGTCGAGCATGAACCCGCGCACGCGCAGGTCCGGGTGATCTCGAATCTCGAGGGCGGGTAAGGAGCCCTCGGCCGCCGCGAACAGCACGCGCGCCACGCGAGCTCCATACAGCAGCCCTCGCGCGTCGGACGCGGTCAGCGACGCACCATCTTCGGCGAGCACGAGCCGGTAGCCCTCCGCGGGCAGCTCAGGTTCGCGCCCGATTCGCCAAGACCCTTCGCTCAGCGACGCCAATGCAGCCTCGGCCCCTGCGATCGTCCGGGGCAGCTGATCGAGCCATTCCCGGCCTGCCCGGCCAGGCGGAACCGCTAGTGCCCCTGTCCGTGCATGAATTTCCCTTGGACGGGGAAAGATTGACCGCAAGGCTGGCGCCATGGAGGGGCAGGGTGCCCCGCGGTCCCTCCCCGGGCAAGCCGGGATGACTATTCTTGGCTTCCCGCTTGGAACCAACCCCTCACTTCCTACATCTACCCTCTCAGCACCATGCTCCGATTCCCCCTCGCCCTTCTCCTGGTCGCTACCTCTGCCAGCGCTCTCCCCGAGGGCTTCGTCATCCGGGACTTCGTCGGCCCCGACCTTGAGCCCGAGCTCTACCCGACGGCAGTCTCCGCCGCGGCCAACGGCGACGTCTATATTTCCTCCGACCGTAACGGCTCTCTCGGTAAGGAGAAGGACATGGGGCGCATCCTCCTCGCGCGTGACACCAAGGGCGCAGGTAAGGCCGACACCCTCATCGAGTATGTACGCATCGAGTCGCCCCGCGGCGGCCACATGGTCGGCGGCATCCTCTACCTCATTCATCCTCCCTTCCTCACCGCCTTCCGCGACAAGACCGGCGACGGTAAGTCCGACGAGAAGCTCCTCCTTGTCGAGGGCCTCGGGGCCGGCATCGAGCACCCTCGCGGCGCCGACCACACCACCAATGGCGTGCGCATGGGTATCGATGGCTGGTTGTATATTTCAGTGGGTGACTTCGGGGCCGGCATTGAGCGCGAGAACGACGGGGCCAAGGGTCGCGATGGCCGCCGCGTCACCCTCTATGGCGGTGGCGTCATTCGCGTGCGCCCCGACGGCACTGAGATGGAGCTCTTCGCCGAGATGACTCGCAACCAGTGCGACACTGCCATCTCGCCCACCCTCGACCTCTTCACGCGCGACAACACCAACGATGGCAAGGGCTGGAACACGCGCTTCCATCACCACACCTCCCTCGCCAACCACGGCTATCCCCGCCTTTATAAGAACTTCGCTGATGAGACGGTCGGCTTCCTCGCCGACTACGGCGGCGGTTCCGGCACTGGCGCCCTCTACCTCTCCGAGCCCGGCTTCCCCGCTGGCTGGGGCGAGACCCTCTTCAGTTGCGACTGGACCACGGGCACAGTTCACAACCACCCGCTCAAACCCTTCGAAGCCTCCTTCACCGTGCAGCAGCAGACCTTCCAGAAGGTGCGCCACGTGACCGACATCGATGTCGACGGCAGCTCCCGCCTCTACATCTCCGACTGGCGCGCCGGTGGCTACAAATACCTAGGTAAGGGCAAACCCCAAGGCCGCATCCAGCAAGTCGTTGCCCCTGGTGTCACTCCCCATCGCTATGTCGATGTCACCAAGGTCTCGCCCGCGGAGCTCGTCCGCCTCCTCGCCTCCGACAGCGCCGTCCAGCGCCTCGAGGCCTCCCGTCGCATCCTCGACCTCCGCCTGACCGACCAGGCCGATGCCATCCTGGCTCTCGCCTCTGATTCCAAGGCCCACCTCTACCACCGCGTCGCCGCGGTGTTCACCTACAAGCAACTCCTCGGTTCTCAGTCGCACCCCGCGCTCGTCCGCCTCGCCAAGGATGCCAAGGTCCGCGAGTTTGCCCTCCGCGCCCTCGCTGACCGCCTTACTGAAACCAAGGGCGTGCCCACTGCTCCCTTCATCGAGGCACTCTCCGACCCCGATCCCCGCGTCCGCCTTCAGGCGGTCATCGGTCTTCAGCGCCTCGATCGCCCCGCCGCTAAGCAGGCCGCGCCCGCTATCCTCGCCGCCGCCGCCGATTGGGCTAAGGCCCCGGCCGATCTCGCCAAGGGGGAGAACCTCCGTCTTCCGCATACCGCCGTCGCTGTGCTCGCCCAGCTAGCCAACGTCCCCGCCTTAGTCGAGGCGGCTAAGGTGCCGGCCCGTCGCGACACCGCGCTGCGAGCCCTTCAACTCATCCACAGCGCCGAGGCGGTCGAGGGTGCGCTTGCCCTCGCCGATTCCGACGATGTCAGCCTGCGCGTGGGTGCCATCGGCGTCCTTGCCCGCCTTTACCACCGCGAGAAGCCTTGGAACTACAAGGATTGGTGGAGCACCCGGCCTGACGACCGCGGCCCCTACTTTATTCCCGCGGAATGGGAGCTCACCCCGCGTATCCGCGCCGGCATCGAGGCCGCTTTCGTCAAACTACCCGAGGCGACCCGTCCCGCCACCCTCCAACTCCTCGCTAAGAATCGCCTGCCGGTGGCCGACCTGAAATTGGGTGACATCGACAACCTCCAACTCCTCCTCGCCAAGGCTAGCCTGACATCGGCCGATGCCGTGCTCCTCAAGGATGCGGCCCTCTCCGCTAAACGCACCGCGGCCGACCGCGCCTCCGCCTACGCCGCACTGCGTCGCTACGAGGGCAAGGACACCCTCGCCCTCCGCGTCCAGGTCCTCTCGGGTTGGTCGAAGGATCCCGCCGCGCCCGATATCGCCACCCAAGCCATCGCCGACTTTGTCAACGACGCCCAGCGCGCCGCCGAGGTGCCCCAGCTCCGCGCTCTCGCCAATGGCGCCGAGGATGGTGTTTCGCGGATTCTCTGGCGCTCCCTCCTCACTGTTCTTTCCAGCCCCCTCGCCAAGGATGCCCAGAAAAAGCAGGTGAAGGACGAGATTGATCGCAACCCCCGTGACATCGGATTCTTCCTTGCCGTGGCTGATCTGCGCCTCGGAGGCTTCGACCAAGCGATCGATGCCGCTATCAACAGCGACAACGACATCCTTATCAACGCTGCCAAGGCCGCCCGCGAGGCGGGCAAGGGCGCGGCCGCCCATGCTGGGCGCAAGATTGGCGAGATGTCCGCAGCCGAAGCCTTGGCCGCCGGGCTGCGCGGCAAGGGTGACATCGCCCTCGGCAAACTTCTCTACACCCAGCAGGGCTGTATCGCCTGCCATAGCGTGGATCCCGCCGCCGAGCAGAAGGGGCCCTACCTCGGCGCCGCCGGTGCAAAGTTCAGTCGCGAGTACCTCATCGAGTCCATCCTCGAGCCGGGCAAGGTCGTCGCCCAAGGATTCCAGACCGCCATGTTCCGGATGAAGGACGGAACCACCCCTATCGGCTTCGTGGTCGGGGAGTCCGACGGCGTCATCACCCTCCGCAACATCGCCGGTATCGCCAGCACGGTTCGCCGGGCCGATGTCGCCGAACAGACCATCCTCCCTCAGTCCCTCATGCCCGCTGGGCTAGCCGCCAATCTCAATGCGGACGAGCTCAACGCCCTGATTGAGTACATGGTCTCCCTGCGTGCCACCGGGGGCTAAGCCCACCGCTCTGGACCTGCCTTGCCCTAGTCCCGGGTCGGTTTGGGCCTGCCTTGGCATAATCCATCATCAAATCTTGATAAGTTGATGAATCCCTTGCACATTCCTCCGTCGTCACCATGTCCCGCTCCTTCATCTTCTCCTCCGAATCCGTCGGCGAGGGCCACCCCGACAAGGTGGCCGATGGCATCTCTGATGCCGTGCTCGATGCCTGCCTTGCTCAAGACCCCGCCTCCCGCGTGGCCTGCGAGACCTTGGTCAAAAGCAACCAGGTCGTCATTGCCGGCGAGATAACCACCCGAGCTAAGTTCAACTACGAGCAGGTCGCCCGCGAGGCCATCCGCCGCATTGGCTACGTCAACGACGACGATGTCTTCCACGCCGACAAGGTGTTCTTCACCAACCTGACGACCCGCCAGTCGCCCGACATCGCCCAAGGCGTCGACGCTCGCAAGGCCAACGGTAAGAAGCACGCCAAGATGGGCGCCGGCGACCAAGGCATCATGTTTGGCTACGCCTCTCGTGAGACGCCCGAGCTCATGCCCGCGCCGGTGATGTACGCCCACCAACTCAACCGCCGGCTGGCCCAGCTCCGCAAGTCTGGCGCCAAGGGCACCGAGTGGCTCCGCCCTGACTGTAAGTCCCAAGTCGCTGTGCGCTACGAGAATGGCAAACCCGTCTCCGTCGAGAACGTCGTCATCTCCACCCAGCACACCGAAGCCGTCTCGCATCGCCAAATCGAGCGCTTCTGCATCGAGCAGGTTATCCGCAAGGCCCTGCCCTCAGGCATGCTTTCCGCCCGCACCGAGTTCCTTATCAATCCTACCGGTCGCTTCGTCGTGGGCGGACCCCAGGGCGACTGTGGCTTGACCGGCCGCAAAATCATCGTCGATACCTACGGCGGCATGGGTCGACACGGCGGCGGCGCCTTCTCGGGTAAGGACCCCACCAAGGTGGATCGATCGGCCGCCTATATGGGACGCTGGGTCGCCAAACACATCGTCGCAGCCGGCGTCGCTGAACGCTGCGAGATTCAGTTCGCCTATGCCATCGGCCATCCCGAGCCCACCAGCATGGCGCTCGACACCTTCGGTACCGGTCGCCTCCCCGACGCTCGCATCCTCGCCGCTGTGTCCAAGGTCTTCCGCTTCAACCCCGCCGAAATCCTCCGCCAGCTCGACCTCCGTCGTCCCATCTACAGCGAGAGCACCCACTACGGGCACTTCGGCAAGAAGGGCCTCCCCTGGGAGGAAACCACCCGCCTCGCCGCCTTCCTCAAGGCG
>JBFZFD010000162.1:0-11882 GCA_041306485.1 Opitutia bacterium
GCATGCGCGCAATCGAGGTGCACATTTCCAATATCTACAAGCGCGAGGCTTTCCGCCACGTCTCCGTTACGGCTGGGGCCTGTGAGGGCGTCATCACCGGATTAGGCTTCGACGGCTATCGGCTGGCGGTGGATTACCTAGCCTCTAGGACGGCCTCTTGAAAAGGGAGAGGGGCCGACCCTTTTGGATCGGCCCCCCATTTGGAGCCAGGCACGATAAGCCGGATTCTGTAACGGGTGGCACTCGCCGGTCCCGCTCGCATCCATTCCTCTGTTCTTTCGAACCCGCCTTGCGGCGGTGCGACAACCCGGGACCTCGGTGGGCGGCCTCAGGCGGTCCCTGTTTGTCTTGCACCGGATTGGGTTTGCCGTGCCCCCTTAGTTGCCCTCGGGGCGGTGGGCTCTTACCCCACCGTTTCACCCTTACCTTCGCCCTTTCGGGTTCCGGCGGTTTATTTTCTGTGGCACTTTCCGTCACGACTTTCGTCGTGCCCCGGCTTGCGACGGGAATCCTGCCCTTTGGTGTCCGGACTTTCCTCACGACTTTCATCGCGCGGATGCGTGTGTTCTGACTGTCCCGACATCATGGTCGGGGTGTGGCTTGCAGGGAAGCCCAATCCTTAGCCTCCCAACTGACGTAGGACGTCTCGTGCGGCCTCCCGCAGGCGTTCCCAAGGCTCCCAGCCCATCGGTTCCGAGTGAGCAATCAAGCGCAGGGTGCTGCGCCACTCGAGCAAGGCGCGTTCGAGGTCTCCCTGTCCGGCCACATCAGGCTCGCCGCCAGCAGGCGGCTTGCCGTGGAGGGCGTGGGCCCGCAGGAGCGTGGCAGTGCCCTCGCCGAAGGATTCAGGCAGCCCCTCGCGAAGGTAGCCCTCGGCGGTCAGCGAGCGAAAGGCGAGCCGGCAGTCCGATGCCAGCCGACTAGAGCTTCGGGCGAGGGCCGCGAGTCGTTCACCAGCGCGAAGCTCAGCGAGGTCCCAGGCCAAGGCCTCCGCCCCGTAAGCTTCGTCCTCCAGCGCTGCGGCCACGGCGAGTCCCTCGCCGTGCTGGAATCGCGCGGCAACCCGGCCTCTCAACGTCACACGGCCCTCGCGGTCGATCAGCCCTAGTCGTAGCCAGAGGCGGCCAGCCTTACCGCCGCGGCCGAGGCCCCCGCCTAGGACCTCCGAGAGTTGCACGTCCTCCTTGTCGACCACGCGCACCCGCGGATTGATCAGTGGATGGTCGTCGGCATCGGGAGTCACGCGGACATTTGCCTCCGCGTAGTCGAGGCGCACTTGCAGGGTTTCTCCTCGCAGCTCGGGCTGCCCGACGGCTCGCCCCCCTTGGGTCAAGCCAGGGAGCATAGGTAGCAGTGTCCGTTCGATGAACTCGAGCGTCCAGTCCCCCTGGCGCAGGACCTTTTGGGCGGGGTCGCGACGCGCCTTGGCCAGCCACGGTGCAGGATCCAGTCGATCCCCCTTTTCCTTGATGCGGGCAAGCGGCACAAGGCGACCATGCCGGCCCGAGCCGGACAAGCGGTCGAGACGGCAAGGAGTCCCGTAGGGTAGAGCCCGCAATGAGTCGGGCTTCTCCAATGCGGGGTGCCAGCTATCGCCGACCCGGATGAGCGCGCGATCCATTCGCTCGAGCCGGGTAGGGCGCAGTCGCTGCCAAGTGCCGTCCATGCCCTGCATCTCGCTGATTCTACGGATGGGAACGGCGGTGACCGGCGCCGAGACTTCAGGGTCGGGTTCATCGAGGCGGTCGAGCGCGAGGTCAATGGGCTCCCTAGAGAGTAATCGGGAGGCCAAGCGTGTGGCCTCGGCCCCGGGGTCGGTGGAGGTATCCATCCGACGGAGGAAGGCGCCCCAGTCGAGCCCGTCGGCTCGGTGGAGCTGGAGGGGTCTCGCCTCGGCCAAGCGCGGGCTGTCGCCGGTGCGCAGGGCGTGTCCGCGTTCATCGAGCCCCCGGCGTCCGGCCCGTCCGAACATCTGCAGGAGCTCATCCGGGCGAACCTCGCGGAGCCGATGGCCCGAGGTGTAGAGTCGGTCGGTGACCAGCACGGAGCGGAGAGAGAAGTTAATGCCTGCCGCTAGTCCCGTCGTGGCCACCACCACCTTAAGGCGTCCTGCCTTGGCCAGGGGCTCGATGAGTTCGGAGCGCTGGCGGTAAGTCAGGCCGCTATGGTGAAGACCTACCCCCCTCCGGATGAGCCTTGCTAGCTCTTCCCCGGCCAGGGCGCGCTCGGCCGCGTTGAGCATGGGACCTCCGTCGTGGGGCAGGGCTGAGGCGAGATCTTCCGCCAGCTGAGTGGCCGCACGTCTCCGGGGCGCGAAGGCGAGGATGGGACCGAGGTCCGACCTCAGGCCGCGGATGAGAGCTCTGGCTACGGGGTTGCGACAATCGCCTGCGGCTTGGTCTAGGGTGTCGAGGTTGACCTCCTCGAGTGGGACCGGGCGACGTTGCTCGACGACGGCCACGCAGCGACGCCCGAGCCGGGTTAGCCATTCGACGAGGGTGTCAGGGTTTCCCACGCTGCCACTCATCAGCAGGAGCTGGGTACTGGGCGGAGCCAAGGCGAGGGCGGTCTCGTAGGCCGGGCCGCGTCCGGGATCCATCAGCATCTGGAACTCATCGATGACGAGCAGGGCAGGTCCGGCACCAGCGAGCAGGGACTCGCGCTGTGTCTCCAGGGTAGCGACGACCACGCGCGCCCCGAGGTTCTCTGCCACGTCGCCGGTAGCGATACCCACGTCCCAGCCCCGGGCCGACCACTCTGCTCGCTTATCGTTGGCCAGCGCCCGGGTGGGGACCGCGTAGATGGCCTGTCCACGGAGCCCAGTTTCGACCAGGCGCTCGAAGACGAGGGTCTTGCCCGCCCCCGTCGGGGCCTGCAGTACCACGTCCGTGCCCGACCTCAGCAGGCGCAGGGCCTCGATTTGCCATAGGTCGGGGATGACGAGGCTGCCTGACACGTCGCAAGGGGAATGGGTGATGCCCTCGGATGCAAGCAGAGGGGATTCAGGTTGCCGCATCACTGGGCGTGGTGCTACGAACTAGTCGTATGCCAATCAGCCAGGAGTTGAAGAAGGGACTACGCAAGGTTGACCAGGACCTTGACTTCATGATGACCTGCTTCCGCGAGGTTCTTGAGGAGCTGGGTCACAAAGATCTGGCGGGCAGCCTTCCCTGGATGGGCAAGCGCCGCCTGCGTGGCATCCAGATTTTTTCCTACCGCGGTGTCCAGGCCTACTCCATCGCCTTCCAGATCCTCAACATGGTTGAGGAGAACGCCTCCGCCCAGTCCAAGCGCCTCCGCGAAGACAGCCGTGGTCTTGCCTCCGACCCGGGCAGCTTCGGTCGTGCCTTCGTCCTCCTCCGCGAGGCGGGCTTGACCGACCGCCAAGTGGCCAAGCGCCTACGCGATATCCATGTCGAGCCCGTGCTCACTGCCCATCCGACCGAGGCTAAGCGCGCGACTGTCTTGGAGATTCACCGTTTACTCTACAAGCTGCTCGTCAAGCGCGAGAATAGCATGTGGACCCGGGCGGAGCAGAACGCGATCCGTGATGAGATCAAGGTCGCCCTCGAGCGCCTTTGGCGCACTGGCGAGATCTACCAGCAGAAGCCTGATGTGGCCTCAGAGCTGCGCAACGTGGTCTATTTCCTGACCAATATCTTCCCTGAGGCCGTCGAGCGGATGGACCTGCGCCTGCGGCAGGCTTGGGAGGAAGCTGGCTTTGAGTCATCCCGTCTGGCCCACCCCGATAGTCTCCCTCTGGTCACTCTAGGTACTTGGGTCGGTGGCGACCGCGACGGGCATGCCCTTGTCACTGCAGACGTGACCGAAGGAGCCCTCTCCCTCTTTCGCCGGCGCGCCCTCGAGCTTTGGTCGGAGCGACTGGAATCCCTCGGCCAGCGACTCTCCTTGGGCGACCATCTCCAAGAGCCTCCCGCGGTTTTCCTGCGGCAGATTGAGAAGCATGCCGAAGCGCTCGGCGAGGCCGGGACCGCCGCCCTCGCCCGGAATCCCAACGAGAGCTGGCGCCAGTACGTCAATCTTGTCCGGCTCCGCGTACCCGCGCCCGACCAGCCCGTGGGAGCATGCCAGCATGCCACTGCCGACGGTCTAATGGCGGACCTACTTTTCCTTCGCGAGACCTTGGCTGAGGTCGGAGCAGAGCGTATCGTGCGCTATGACCTCGACCCGCTCATCCGTGGGTTGCGCGTCTTCGGATTCCACCTAGCCACCCTCGATATCCGCCAGAACAGCGCCTTCCATGACCGTGCTGTCTCCCAGCTGATGGAGGCTGCTGGGCTACCGGGCGAAGACTACTTGCGCTGGGACGAGCCCCGTCGGCTTGGCTTCCTTGAGGGCGAGTTGCGCTCTCCCCGGCCCTTCATCCGTGAGCTGGCCAGTGTGGGCGCCGAGGCCGACGCTACCCTTGCCTGCCACCGCGCTCTCGCCCGCCGTATCGGCCTGTTCGGAACCGCCGGTCTGGGTTCGCTCATCGTTTCGATGACGCGCTCCGTCTCCGACCTGCTCGCTGTCTACCTGATTGCCCGCGAGGCTGGCCTAACGTCCGGCGGGGTCGAGAGCCCCCGCTGCATCCTCCCGGTCGTCCCTCTGTTCGAGACCATTGAGGACCTCGAGCGCAGTACCGCTATCATGGACGCCTTCCTCGCCCATCCCATGACGCGTCGGTCTCTCGAGGCTCGGCGCGATGCCCGCGGCGAGCGTGAGTTGACCCAGCAGATCATGATTGGCTACTCCGATTCCAACAAGGACGGGGGTATCCTTGCCTCGCTCTGGAGCCTCTACCGCGCCCAGCAGCGCCTCGCGGAGGTCGGTGAGCGGCACGGCGTGCGCATGGTCTTCTTCCATGGTCGTGGAGGCACCATCTCCCGCGGCGCTGGCCCTACCCATCGCTTCATCGACGCGCTCCCTCATGGCACCATCGGGGGGGCGCTCCGTATGACAGAGCAGGGCGAGACCATCAGCCAAAAGTACGCCAACCAGATTACCGCAGTAAACAACCTCGAGCTACTTACCGCGGGCGTTTCCCAAAACACCCTTCTCCACGAAGTGGCCAAGGATGACCCCGTCGCCATCAGCAAGGTGATGGACGAGCTCGCAGGCTTTTCCCGCGAGGCTTACCAAGAGTTACTGCGTACTCCGGGGTTCATGGATTTCTTCCGTCAAGCGACTCCCATCGACGTCATTGAAGCCAGCCGCATCGGCTCCCGTCCTTCCCGTCGCACCGGCGTAGCCTCGCTCGAGGATCTCCGCGCCATCCCCTGGGTCTTCGCCTGGAGCCAATCGCGCTTCTACCTCTCGGGCTGGTATGGGGTAGGTTCTGGTCTCGCCCGCCTCAAGGAAGAGAACCCCCGTGGCTTTGAGCAGGTCAAGGATCGCTACGACAGTTGGGCGCCGCTGCGTTACATGCTCAAGAACGCCTCAACCAGTGCCATCGCCGCCAACCGTCGGATGATGAAGCTCTACGGCGGCATGGTCGCCGACCGCGGTCTGCGCGACCGCTTCCTCGGCTTGGTGCTTCGCGAGCATGCCCTCACTCGACGGATGCTCGACGAGCTTTCCGACCGTCAACTCACCCAGGGTCGCCCGCGTTTGCGCAAGGTTATTGCCCTGCGCGAGGAAGCTATCGACCTCCTTCACGAGCAGCAGGTGGCCCTCATCCGCGACTGGCGTCGACAGGTCCAGGAGGGTGAAAAGAAGGATGCCGACGCCCTCGTGCCCCAGTTGCTTCTCTCAGTCAACGCCATCGCTGCCGGTTTACAGACGACGGGGTGAGCGGACGCGGCTTAATGGCGAAATGGCTTAACGGCTAAATGGCTTAATGGCTTAATGGATGGATAGCTAATGGGCTAAAGGGCGATTGGGTGCTGCTGGCCTGCCTCACGATCATGAGTGCAGCAAGGATTGGGAATGGTTGCCCGACGTGAAAGGACGTCGACTGTCTTTCCATCAAGCGATTAAGCCATTAAGCCATTAATCCATCCGCCTACCGCCCCACGGCGCTCAGCGCGTCCAGAGGTCCGTCAGGAAGCGTGTGCCCACGCGCGCCGCGAACACCAGGTTCCAGAAGATGACCTGAAGGCCCAGAGAAGGACCGAAACCGAGGGAGAGGATCTGCGAGGCGGCACTGGCCACGAGCAGGACCGCGGTGCATGTGGCCAAGGCGAGGACTAGGGTAGCGAAGTTGGCTGGCACGAAGGCGGAGAGGGAGGTGTCCGCCATGCAGAAGGCGGCGAAGGTCAGGGCGAGTGAGACGAGCCCGACTGCCCCGATACCGATGATGCTTCCTTCTTTACCAAAGAAGTGGCGGGCCGCGAGGCGTCCAAGGTACGGGACGAGTACAACGACCATCGCGAGGGCGATCCAGAAGTTGACTGAGCCCAGGTCGATGGGCTGTCCGAGAACGGTCGCACCGTGCTCGCGGAGGGAACCTTCGAAGGTCATGGCCACCTAGAGAATGCTGTGGATGAGCTGGCGGCTGTCGAGCGTCAAGGCGCGAGGCGCAGGTCGACCACGGTCTCCTCGCCTCCCCTGAGTTCGATTTCCCTGCTCACCCCGCCTGCCTGGAGTGTCACCTTGCCGCGGGCGGTCTCCAGTCGAGTCCAAGGCACGTCCATCATGTCTTGCCTGGGACCCGCGGTGCGGACCCTCGAGATTTCCCGGCCCGACTGCAGAATGAGGACCTCGGTCGGGACGCGTTCTTCGCCGCGGAAGACCCGGATGCCGAGCAGGGATTCCCCTTTGGCTAGAGCCACGCGCCTTCCTCCGGCCCACGCATGGTAATCGGCGGTACGGTCTACGCCGTGGACGCTGGTCGTGCGGATGTTCCAGACGAGGGGGAATGGCTGGCCGCCTTCGACCGGAGCCCAGGTAGTGGCAAGGATCCGGGTCTCCGGTCGCGTGGGGTCTGCAAAGGCGGCGCGATCGCGGAACCAAGCGTGACCTAGCCCCTTGGAGTCGAGGTTGTACTCGGTGATGTGCCAGCCGTTGTCCCAGACTTCGACCCAGTTATGGTTACCTTGGACGGTTACCCAAGTGGCGCAGCCGGCGATGCGTGCCGGGATGCCGACCGAGCGCAGGGCGTCGACCAGCAGGATGGAGAGGCCAGTGCAGGAGGCCACGCCCTGCCGGATGGAATCGGCGGAGCATTGGTTGGGCGCACGACGCTTGGTGCTATAGATGACCTTGGCGAGGGAGGGCAGGGCCTGGTTGACGGCGAGAATGGCCTCGCGACGATTCTTGGCGCCGGTGACGAGCGGACGCAGCCGCTCGAGCATCCAGGCGCGGATGGGCTCGCGCGCCTCGTCGAGGGTCGCGTAGGGGACGACGTCGTTCAGGAAGAGTCCTTCCGGGACATCACTTGCCCAGGCGAACTCGCGGCGCGCGACGATGGCAAGGCGCAGTTCCTCGGCAACATGGGCGGGAGCGAGGCGTCGGAGGTCGGCCTCGGGCATGAAGGCTACCAGGTGCAAGGCGGCTCGCTGGGCTAAGGGGTCCTCTTGCGTAAGGAGCGAGCTCCAGCGAGAAGCAGCATCGGCGTCGGCAGCGAGCCGGGCCTTGACCACGGCTTCGGCTTCCCGCGAGAAGGTGGTCCCAGCGGGTACCTTGGGAGGAGGAGTTCCGGGAGGCATGGGAGGGCAGTGTGAGGTCTCTGGCGTCGGGTCGCCTTGCAATGAGGAGGCGGCGAGCAGAAGTGTGACGAGGAGGCGGGTCATGGTTGGGTTCGCCTGATTAGCGTGTCCATGCCTCGTGGCCGGACACCCAGAGGTCGAAGTTGAGCGGACGCTTCCCAGTGGGTACCATCCGGTAATGCCCTCCGGCCCCCTTGATCAAGGCTAGCCCCGCGGCTACGTCCCAGAGGTTGGTGGCGCATTCATGGTAGGTGTCGGCCACGCCCTCGGCGACATAGCCAATGGCGAGCGCGGCGCTGCCAATCATGCGAATCTTTTTGTAGCGGGCGGCCTCACGCAGGAACGCCGTCATGGCAGGGCCCTCCTTGTCGGCGGCGGCGGGGAAGCCCGTCATCAGGCAGGCGTCGGCGGCGCGCTCGGCCCAGTTGGGAGTGACCCGGTGACCGTTGATGTAGGTGCCCTCGCCGGGCACCCCTAGGTAGGTCTTGCCGCTGGTGAAGTCGCGCAGGACACCGAGGACGGGCTCTTGGCCGCGCATCAGCCCGATGGAGACGCAGGTGCAGGGTTGGTTGCGCAGGTAGTTGTAGGTGCCGTCGAGCGGGTCGACGACCCAGTAGAGTTCTTTGCCCGACTCGAAGAGCGCGGGGTCGCCACCTAGCTCTTCACCGATGACGGGAAGCCGGGAGACGGCGAGGCGCTCGCGCACGAGCGTCTCGGAGTCGATGTCGGCCTGCATCTTAACATCGTCATCCGTCGTCTCGTTGACCCGACGCGAGGCGCTGTCTTTCAGGAGCGAGCCAGCGGCCTCGGCCGTAGCCAAGGCGAGCATGCGCAGTGCGTCGAGGTCGCTCATGACTCAAACCTAGGGAAGGGTGCCGCTGGCGGGAAGCGGAAACCCGCCAGTGACGAGGCGAAGGGATACCAGCAGTAGGAGGAGGCCAACCAGACCGCGTACCGCGGGAAGGGTGACCTTGGGGATGAGCTTAGAACCCAGCCAAGTGCCGGCAAGGGCTGCGCCAGTAGCCACCGCGAGGGCAGCGGGCTGCGCGCCTGCGGCCGTCCAAGTCGTCGACCCATAGGCGACCAGCCGAGCCGCGTCGACGAGGCAGGCGAGGACAGCACCAGTCCCGATGAAAATCGCGGGCGTCATGCCGGTGATGCCCGCGAGGAAGGCGCTGCGCAGCGCGCCTTGGTGTCCAGACAGCCCGCCGAGCAGTCCCGAGGCCAGCCCACCTAGCGGCAGCCACCGGTTGCCCGGGCGCCAGCCGGCGAAGCGTGGATGCAGCTCGATGAGCGCCATGCTCATCATTACCCAGCCTATGACAAACGAAGCGAGTGGCGTGGAGAAGTTCCAGTCACCCATCCTCCAAGAAAAGCGTTCCACCGACATTGCTAGCTCGACCAGTAGGTATCCTCCGACCAAGGCACCGAGCAGGGCGGGGATGCCGAATCGTACCAACAGCCCGCGATCGGCGTGGCCCCCGACTAGGCTGACCTTGAGGAGGTTGGCGAGCAGGTGGACGACCGCGGTGACTGCCACGGCTGACTCGGCGGGCATGAGCAGGGCGAGCACGGGCATCAGAACGGTGCCCAAGCCGAAACCTGAGAGGAAGGTGAGGAGTGAGGCGGCCAGGGCGACGCCGCCGACCAGGAGCAGTTCCATGGGGTTAAATTGTCCCAAGGTAGCCTCCAAGGGAAGGGCGGAGGTGGAAAAGAAGCTGGTGCTTGCGTGTAACCCCTTTCTGCCTAGTATAACATTGTTCCTTCCCAGTCGGCCTCGTCCGACAGGTTATCCAACCAGTCTTTCGGGGGTGTTCCGGATTCGATTCCAGCCAAGAGGACGAGCCGGCATGCGGAGGATAGTCGATGCGCCTCCTAAATCCCATCGGCGGCATATAACTGCCAACAACACGATCACGTTCGAGCGCGACAACGCGTTCGCTCTCGCCGCCTAATACCGGTGACAAGACCCAGAGTCTGACCTGCGACCCTGGATCATCTTGGTTTCAGCAGGCGAACCCCCGCTCAGGCTGACATCTCAGGGGTAATCGAGATGACAGATAGGCCGGACGGGCGCCCACGCCCAAATCCGGTCGAGATCAACCGTGGTGCTAAGCATGTAGAAGGCCCGTAGTATGGGCCGGAAGACGCGGGTTCGACTCCCGCCACCTCCACCTTTCAACACCTAGCCACGCCCTGCGTGGCTGGGTGCTTTGTGCCGTCACTTCGCCCCGTGGTCGCGCTCGAGGTGACGGCGTAGGGCGTCGCCGCCAAAGTCATGTCGCAGGTCGCGCCAGACGGAATGTACGTGGTTGGCCTTATTCTGGGTGTTGTCCATCTCGATGAGGAGTTCGGGCGCTTGGATGCGGTAATAGCGACCTTCGCCTTCCTTGGTTCCGCCGATGTAGGCGAAGTGTAGCTTGTCCTCGGGCAGGGCGCGGAGTCCGTCGAGGACTGGCTTAGCCAGGTCGCCCCGGAAGCGCTCGGCGTGCAGGGCGACGATTTTCCAGAAGGTCACCTTCTGGTCTGGCCGAAGCTGGCTGAGGGCGATGCCCACGGGCTCGAGTCGCTTCGCCTGCCTGGATTGGCCGCTAAGGATGTCGGCGGGCGCCTTGCCCGGCAGCCACCCGAGCTTCGCTTGATCCGCGTTGAGGGAGAGCACGAGCTCGCGACCGAGGCGATCTTCGTCACCGAGCAGTTCGAAGCCCGCCTTACCACGATCATGGGGCCCTGCGGCCACCTTGCCGGGAGCGGTGCCCATGAAGTGGGGGGTGAGGCCGACCACATGCCCCTCGGCGATGCTGATCAGCACCTCGAGGTGGTGACCTTCGAGGCGCCAGGACCAAGTGCCCTTGGCCGAGGGCGTACCGAAGATAGCGTAGGCGTACTTGTCGGGATCACGCCGGCCAGTCGTGTCCTTCTCCATGTCCCGTAGGATTCCCTCCAGCATCCGGATGCCCTCGACCTTGCGGAGGCCCTCGGAGGATAGTGTGGCCCGGAGCAAGCCGGCGGCCTTCTCGCGCTGGGCCGGGTCCATGTCCCTCAGGTAAAGTCCCTTGCGCTCAGCGGGCACGAACTTCCAGTCGAGCCGCGCGGGGTCGGCGAGGTCGAGAGCCGCCTTGGCCCTTTGGTCGGGCCGGAGGGTGGAGAGGAATGCCTGCGCCGCCTCGGCCATCTCGCTGGCGGCGGCGGGGTGGCCGCGGGCGACAGCGGCAAGTAGGACGAGAAGGAGGAGGGCGGGACGCATGAGGTTGTATGTCGGACACCGCTGACCGCTAACGGTTTCGGAAACAAGGTTGATGACCCGACCTCTAGGCGGTAGTCGGTTGGGATGAACGGTCTCAATCCCGACATGGCCCTCGGCTTGGCGCAGACAGCCTTGGTCACTTCGGTCGGCTGGTTCCTCGCCGCTGCAGGCTGGGTCGGACCCGAAGCGCGCCAGCCGCTGATGCGTCTGGTTATCTGGGTGTTCTTCCCCGCTCTGATTTTTGACCGCGTACATGCTAACCCCCTCATCACCAGCGGGAGCGTCGCCTTACTTTACCTTGGTGTGGGTTACCTGATGATTGCCGGGGGCATCCTCATCGGTGCCGTGGTCGGGAGGATGCTCGGCATCGGGAAGGGAGTGGCGGGAAGGACCTTCGCTTATTCGAGCGGGATCAATAACTTCGGCTATATCGGCATCCCCTTGACCGCCGCGCTCTTCGATCGGGATGTGGTTGGCGTCCTGCTCGTACACAATGTCGGGGTCGAGGCCTGCGTCTGGACAATCGGCGTTGCCTACCTCTCGGGTCACAGTGGTTGGCGCGTCCTGCGTAACCTCATCCATCCGATGACCATCGCCCTGGCCCTCGCGCTTGGAGTGAACTTCCTCGACCTAGGTTCGACCACTCTGGGCGGTCTAGCCGGGCGGATCTGCTATGAAGTGGGCGCTTGTGCCATCCCAGTCGGGCTTATCCTCACCGGCATCTACCTGCACGAGACTCTGCGTGGCTTCAACCCGCTGGCCGAACGTCGGGTGACCATTGGCTTTCTGTTGGTGCGCTGCCTGCTGGTGCCACTTGCCGTACTCGGCGCGGCCGCCACCCTCGTGACCGACCCGAATCTGCGCAAGGTGATGCTGGTGCAGGCGGCGATGCCTGCAGGCATGTTCACCTTCCTGATTGTCAGTCACTGCAAGGGGGATGTCGCCCTCGCCCTGCGTGGCACGGTGGTTACCTCAGCGCTCTGCCC
>JBFZFD010000163.1:0-9519 GCA_041306485.1 Opitutia bacterium
CGATGGAGGAGGGCATCGCCTGCGCTCCTGGCGAGGTCGGCGAGGTGTTGGTGACTGGACCGACAGTCACGAAGGAGTACGACCGCCTGGCCGAAGCCACTCTTCTCGCCAAGTGCCGTGACGCCGCAGGGCGCACCTGGCACCGGATGGGCGACCTCGGCACGATGGATGCGAACGGGAGGCTCTGGTTCCACGGCAGAAAAGTGGAGGCGCTCAAGACCACGCAAGGGAGGATCACCACCGAATCCATCGAGCCCTCCTTCGCCGACCATCCCGGAGTGGCTCGCTGCGCCCTTATCGGCATGGGCCCGGCCGGATGCCAGGAGCCCATTCTCGTAGTTGAGGCGAGGACCTTCCCCCGGCGGCGTATCGAAGCGGAGAACCTTGCGGCGGAACTGCGTCACCGCGCGGCGGTCAACCACCTGAGCCTAAGGGTGGGGCAAGTGGTATTCCAGAAAGCACTACCAGTCGACGCCCGACACAATGCTAAGATTCACCGGCTGAAGCTAGCCGCTCACTGGGCAGCGCGCATGCCCGTGCGCGAGGGCGACACCGACGCGCGAGAACGCTGGCCGCGATGAGTCAGCCCCTCATCCTCGTCACCGGCGGCGGCGGCTTCCTCGGCCAATCCATCGTCCAGCGCTGCCTCGACCGCGGATGGCGAGTGCGCGCCACTGGGCGCACCCCCCGGCCCGACCTGGTAGCGCGCGGAGTGGAGTTCATGCCTGGTGATATTGCCGACGCGTCCCATGCCCGCAAAGCGGTGGAAGGCTGCGCGGCCGTCTTCCATGTCGCCGCCAAAGCTGGTGTCTGGGGGCCGAGAGCGGATTACTTCCGCTCCAACGTACTCGGCACGCGCGCCATCGCCGAGGCCTGCGTGGCGGCTGGCGTCGGAGACCTCGTCCATACCAGCACCCCAAGCGTCACCTATAACGGCTCCCCAATCCGAGGGGCCGACGAGTCCATGCCCCTCGGCAAGGACTTCCCCTGCGCCTACGCGGAGACCAAGGCCATCGCCGAAGACCTCGCCCTCTCTATCCACCGTGCAGGCACGCGCGTCTGCGCCCTGCGGCCGCACCTGGTCTGGGGTCCGGGCGACCCTCACATCTTTCCGCGCCTCCTCGCTAGGGCGCAATCTGGGCGTCTGAGAATCATCGGCGACGGCGCCAACCTAGTCGATGTGACGCATCTTGATACCGCGGCCGACGCACACCTCGCAGCGCTCGACGCCCTTCGCGCGGGCCGGGCCAATGGACGCGCCTACTTTATCTCGCAAGGCGAGCCCGTCCGCCTCTGGGACTTCATCAACCGTCTCCTACGTGGAGCCGGCGCACCCGAGGTTCGCCGTCACGTTCCACTCCCCGTGGCCTGGGCGGCAGGCGCGGCGCTCGAAGCGACATGGACAGCGCTACGCTTGCCGGGCGAGCCACCCATGACCCGCTTCGTGGCAAGCCAGCTCGGTACCGACCATTGGTTCGACACCTCCGCCTCCCGCCGCGACCTCGGCCTGCGGCCAGCGGTCGATACTTGGGAGGCACTCGACCGCCTAGCCTCAGGCCTGCGCAAGCAGGGCTGAGACTAGGGGACCAGTCAGACCGTGGCGAGGATACGGCCCTTGATTTCGCCGACCGGCATGCGGTTAAGCTCATCGGGCGGGATGCGATTGGGGATGACCAAGGGCAGGCGGGTCAGGCGCTCGGAGAGGACGAGGTTGCGATTGGCGGCAACATCGTCGACGCGGTCAATCGGAGTGAAGCGCGGTGCGGCGACAAGGACGCGGGCGTCTTCGCGGACCAGTTCAAGGATAGCGCTCACCGAGTCGCCGAAGTGGTCGAGCTCTGACTTAGTGTAGGACTCAGTCGGCTCAATCATCAGGCCAAAGGCCTCAGGGAAGGCGACGGTCGGGGCGTGGTAGCCGAAGTCGAGGAAGAGCTTACCGATGCGACCAATGGCGGAAGCGCGAGGCACGCCAGCGGCCTCGATCTGACGAAAATCCTCGCCGGTCAGCGTGAGGATAAACTCATGCATGCGAGGGATGTCTTGGGCCGCGGCGGGCAGTGAGGGGTAAGTCTTGCGCAGACGCGAGAAGAGGTAGCGCGCGGCCAGCACCGAGACCGCGGCCATGCGCCGGACACCTTCCCGGCCGAGCCGGCGAAGGTAAGTGACGACGCGCACCTTGTGGGCGAAGTTGCCCCAATGGCGGTGGAATCGTCCGATGCTCAGGGGCGCGCGATAGGTGACAAATCGGTCGCCCTCGCGCCGGACGAGCACGCCGGGGATGAAGTCGAGTAGTCGGGCGGAGACGCCGACCATACCGTCGCCCGGGCCGCCGCCGCCGTGCGGCACGGTCCAGGTCTTGTGCAGGTTATTGTGGACGGCATCGACGCCTAACTGGTCGAGGTCGAGCCAGCCCGCGATGGCGTTCATATTGGCACCGTCCATGTAGACCAGGCCGCCCGCGGCGTGGACTTTTTCGGCCATCTGACGGAAGTTGGTCTCGAAGATTCCCGAGGTATTGGGGTTGGTACACATCACCCCGCAGACGCGCGAGCCGAGCTCGGCGAGGTTGGTGTCGAGGTCGGCGAGGTCGACCTCGCCGCTAGGCAGGGCCTTGAGCACGACGATGCCATAACGCTTGCCATCGACCACGCGGGTCTCGAAGCCAGCGGTCGAGGCAGTCGCGAAGTTGGTACCGTGCGCGCTGTTGGGGATGAGCAGGACATCGCGGCCATGGTCGCCACGGGCGCGATGGTAAGCCTGGAACATCTTGATGCCGACTAGCTCCCCTTGGGCGCCAGCCACCACTTGGGTGACGACGCCGGGCAGGCCAGTGATAGCCTTGAACCACTCCTGGTGCTGCCAGAGGATCTCGAGGCAGCCTTGAGCGTCCTCGAGTGGTGCCTGGGGATGGAGGTCCGTAAAGCCAGGCAGCGAGGCCGCCCAGTCGTTGAGGTACGGGTTGTACTTCATCGTGCAGGAGCCGAGAGGGAAGCAGCCGGTGTCAGGCGACACATTCTGCTCGCCGAGGCTGGAGTAGAAGTCGCGCAGCTCGGCAGCGGGGAAGGTAGGAAGGCCGACCGCGCCCTCGCGGAGCAGGGACGCAGGGACCTCGGCGACCTTGGCTTCGCCGCGGGCTGGGCCGAGCAACTGCTCAAAGAAGGCGATGAGGCGGTCAGTGTCGGCGTCCGATTGTAGGTCCGAGAACGAGATCTTGAGCAGCGAGCTGCCGCAGGGGGTGCGGCCGGTGATGTCGACACCGACATGTAAGCCGGCCTCGCAACCCTTAGCGATGACCTCAGAGGCCGCGAGAGAGAGGACGAGGGTGAACTCGTTCCAGAAGGGCTGCTCGGGATAGCAGAGGCGGGCGCCCGGTAGCGCGCCAAGCCGGCGGGCGGCGCGGACGGCCTGACGGCGACCCGCCTGGGCGGAGGCGGCCATGCCGGCCTCGCCGCGCTCGAGCACGGCAGCACCCGCGAGCGTGGCGATGAAGGCTTGGTTGGAGCAGATGTTGGAGGTGGCCTTGTCGCGGCGGATGTGTTGCTCGCGAGTAGAGAGGACCATCACGAGGCAATCGCGGCCGGCACTGTCCTTGGCCTTGCCCACGAAACGCCCCGGAGTGGCTCGGACATCACCCTTGGTCTCCGCGTTGTGGCGGACGGCGAAGAGGCCGAGTCCCGGGCCGCCAAAGTTGGCACCGATGGCAAGGTGCTGGGCCTCGCCGCAAAGGATGTCCGCGCCCTTGCGACCATAGGCAGAGGGGGCCTTGAGCCCACCGGTGGCGAGCAGCATCGGATCGACCACCGCGATGGAGCGGACGCCGAGGTCGGCGGCGGCATCGGCGAGCTCATCGACGGGCTCGAGCAAGCCGAGATTATTGACCTGGGGGAAGGCGACCGCGGCGAGGCGCTTTCCGAGAGGAGAGGCGGCAGCCTTAACGCCCGCGGCGCTGAGGCGGCCAGTAGCAGCATCGGGCGCAACCAGTACGATGCGGATCTTGGTGTCGGCCACGTGAGTGCGGAGCACCTCGAGGTCGTCAGGGTAGAGGTTGGCCGCGACCAGCACGGTGTCGGCCTCATCATCCGCGAGACGGAGCGCACAACAGATCGCCTCGAAGAGCGCCGTGGAGCGATCGTAGAGCGAGGAGTTGATCGCCTCGAACCCGGTCAGCTGGCTGAGCACGCATTGGTAAATCCAGTGGGTGGCGAGCGTACCCTGCGAGCGCTCGGGCTGGTAGGGAGTGTAGGAGGTGGTCAGATTGCGGATACCGCAGACAAAGGGCACGATGGACTGCGTGCGGTAGACTTGGAGGCCGTCGCCAAGGAAGGGCGTCCGCACGCGATTGCGTCGGGACTGCGCCTCCATGGCATCGGCCAGCTCCTGGTAGCCGAGCTCCTCGGGCAGGGGTAACTCGCCGGGGAACTTCACGCCGTCTTCGATGTGCGAGTAAAGGTCGGCGAAATCCTTGGCACCCACCGACGCCAGCATCTCGGAGATGTCCTTCTCCGTGGCGGGGATGTAGTGGCGGGCGAGCTCCCGCTTGAGTTGGGTGGGATCGTAGGGAAGCTTGGCCATGAAGGGTTGTTCGCATTTGTGGGGGGGCTTTGATTTCCCGCAACCGCCGCCCCCATTACTCTGGGGGTATTAGAGGGATTATAGGGGGGATTAGCCGGGCGAATGGAGACGCAGGGTTTGGGTTTTTAACGCTTCCTGAGAGCGAAAGATGACATCAAATGGGGCTATGACCAAGGCGGAGCGAGCCCGGCACGTGAGTAAGACCCTGGCCCGGCTCTACCCTGCGACACCGATCCCGCTCGATCACAGCGATGCTTTCACCCTCCTGGTAGCCGTAGTGCTTTCTGCCCAGTGCACCGACAAGAAGGTCAATGAGGTAACCCCTGCCCTCTTCCGTCTGGCGGGCGACCCCCGTCGGCTGGCCGCGCTGGAGCCAGAGCAGGTGCTTCCCCTCATCCGCCAGCTCGGCCTAGCGCCCCAGAAGTCACGCGCCCTTGTCGGGCTTGGCCGAAGGCTGGTGGAACTTCACGGCGGGGAGGTCCCCCGGACCTTCGAGGAGCTCGAGGAGCTGCCCGGCGTCGGACACAAGACCGCCTCCGTAGTGATGGCCCAGGCCTTCGGGGTGCCGGCCTTTCCGGTCGACACCCATATCCACCGTCTGGCCAAACGCTGGCGACTGAGCGCGGGCAAGTCGGTCGTGCAGGTGGAACGTGACCTCAAACGTGCCTTTCCCGAGGAGGAATGGAACCAGCTACACCTGCGCATCATCTTTTACGGTCGCGAGCACTGCACCGCACGCGGTTGCAATGGACGTACCTGCGGGATCTGCGCCAGGCTCAACGCGCGATCAGGGCCTCGTGCTTTGACCTAAACTCGTCGGTCCACGGAGCGGGCTGGTGCGAGGTACCGTCCATGCGGCAGATGGTGCGTGAGCCGGTGCAATAGAGGACCTTGCCATCGGTAGAGCGAAACTCGAAAGCAACGGTCAGCCCGGCGGCACGGACCTTTGTCACACGCAGAATGACATCGATTTCGCACTCCGGAATAATCGGCGCGTGGTAATGCAGATCGAGGTCGCGCACCACCACATAGACATCTGGGGCGACCTTTGGGTCGATGGTGTCCACGCCCATCGTCTCGACGAAGAACGTCTTCTGCGCGCGCTCTATCAGCAAGACGTAGTGAGAGTGGTGGAGGATGCCCAGTGCATCGGTCTGGTCGAACCAAGTCTTGATTCGGATGTGGAAGGAGCCGTCGGGCTGAAGGGGCATGAGTAACGACGCATAAAGTCACGGGGCGAGAATCGGAGCAAGGGTGAATAGACTCGCCCGCGAAGGATGTCACCGCAGACTCGAACGCATGAAGTCGGAGACATGCGATATCGCAGTTGTCGGGTCAGGGATTGTTGGACTAGCCCACGCTCTCGAGGCGCGACGCAAGGGCCTTTCGGTGACCGTCATCGAGCGCGACCACCGTTGCGTAGGGGCCTCCATCCGCAACTTCGGCTTTATCACCGTGACCGGCCAAGGGGCTGGTGCCACCTGGGAGCGGGCGCGGCGTTCACGTGATGTTTGGGCGGAGGTAGCGCCGGCGGCCAGAATCGCTCTCGAGCACCGCGGACTCTGGCTGCTAGCCCAGCGGCCTGAGGCGCGTGCAGTGCTGGAGGCCTTCCTGCGCACACCGATGGGTGGGGGCTGCGAAATAGTTGATCCGGCGGAGGCCTCCCGGCGTGCCCCTTGGCTACGCACGGACGGGGCGGCGGGTGCACTTTGGAGTCCGCATGAGTTGCGGGTCGAGTCGCGCGATGCCATTCCGAAGCTCACGGCATGGCTGGAATCGGAGCGAGGTGTGCGGGTCCTGCGAGGTGAAAGCGCACTCGGGGTAGAGCCTGGCGCAGTCCGGACCACCCAACGTACGGTGCGGGCCGCACGGGTGATTCTTTGTCCGGGTACCGACTTGACGGGCATCGCGGAGCCCTGGCTGCGCGATTATCCGGTCCGGCTCTGCCGTCTGCAAATGCTGCGGGTCCGGCCGCTCGGGGGGCCGGCCCTAGGCTCCGCGGTAATGTCTGACCTCGGCCTTATCCGCTACCGCGGCTACGCCGCGTTACCCGAGGTGGCGGCGCTGAGGCGCCGGCTCGTGTCCGAGGAGGCAGAGAGCCTCGCACACGGCATCCACCTGATTGCGGTACGCAGCGCCGACGGCTCCATGGTCGTAGGCGATTCGCACCACTATGACGCGACGCCCGAGCCATTCGCACGGGAGGATGTCGACCGGCTGATTCTCCGCCACCTAAACGAGGCGGTCTCCTGTGGCCCTTTCGAAGTGACCGAGCGTTGGACAGGCGTCTACCCCTCCTTGGAAGGGTCCGATGCCTTGCTACTGGCACCGGAGTCCCAACTTCGGGTGGTGGTGGTCACAAGCGGCACTGGGGCGAGCACCGCCTTTGGTATCGCCCAAGAGACGCTGGCCGACGCCTAGGGTCAGAGCACTGCCTTGCGCAGGCGTGACGAGATGGCGTCGAGCGTGGAGACAGCGACAATGAAGATGATGAGCACGGCGCAGGTCTGCGGGTACTCGAAAGATCGGATGCAGTCGTGCAGCACCATCCCGATGCCGCCCGCGCCGACGATACCGAGAACGGAGGCGGCGCGGAGGTTGGACTCAAACCGGTAGAGCGAGACAGAGACCCAGTGGGGAAGCACCTGGGGGATGACGGCATAGGCGATGGCCACGAGGTTGCCCGCGCCGGTAGCGCGGATGCCGTCGACCGGCTGGGCGTCGATCGACTCGGCCGCCTCCGCGAAGAGCTTGGCCAGCACGCCGGTGGTGTGGATCCAGAGCGCGAGGACGCCGGCGAAGGTACCGGGGCCAACCGCCACGATGAACAGGAGGGCGAAAACCATCTCATTGATAGCGCGAGCCGCGTCCATCAGCCAGCGAACAGGAAGTCGAACCCAGACGGGAGCGAGGTTGGAAGCACCGAGCAGGCCGAGGGGAACACCGCAAACGATAGCCAGAACGGTCGCCCAGAAGGCCATCTGCACAGTGACCCAGGTCTCGGCGAGGTACATGCGCCACTGGGTGAAGTCAGGCGGCAGAAAATCACCCACCATGGTACCGATATTAGCCCGGTTTTTCCAGAGCTCGCCAGGGCTAAGGCCTGCGCCCTGGTAGGTGGCGACAAGCAGGGAGAGTATAATAACCAGGAAAATCCACCCAGGCCAGCGCTGTGACCAGGGTTGCTCGGGACGGGCGGGGGCGGTCATTTCCCGAGAGCCTCCAACTTGGCGTCGAACTCGGCTAGCCGCGCCTTTCTGGCGGAGTCGTCGAGAGCCTCGTCGACGGTTGCCTGCCAGCGAAGCCGGAGCAATTCCAGTCGGCGGACGGGCAGCAGGTAGGTGTCGTCGGCCGTGATGAAGCCCTTAATCTGCAAGGGATATAGCGAGGCGAGCTCGGCCTCTCGATTGGGGCCTGATTGACCGTACCTGAGGAAGAAGGCGCGGACGGCCTGCTTCGCCTCAGGGGCGAGGTTACGGCGCCAGACCATTGGGTCATTGGGGATGGTTGGCGAAGTCCAGACCACCCGGATCCGCTTGGCGCGCTCAGGAAACTTGAGGGTGAAGCGGTGGAGATTCTGGGTGTTATTGGTGGCGAGATCCACCTGACCGGCGACCACCGCCATAAGGTTGCCCTCATGGTTGCTCGTGCGGGTTATCTTAAAACCGCGCCGTGGATCGAGGCCGCGTGGTCCGAAGAAGTGGCAGACCGGCACGACGAACCCAGAGGTCGAGTGAGGATCACCGATTCCTAGGACAAGCTGCTTAGCCCGCGAGACCACGTCATCGGCTGTGCGAACTGGGCTGTCGTCCCGCACGATGAGGATAGACTCATAGCCATCCTTGCTCGTGTTGTCGAACTGACGGACGAATACCTCGGCGCCTGCGCGGTCAACCGCCTCCATCGCCGCCTTGTTGCCCATCCAAGCGATATCGACCTGACCAAACCGCAGCGCCTCAATGATACCAGCGTAGTCCGAGGCAAAGAAGGGCTGCACAGGACGCCCCACCTCCTTACTCATGGCGTCAATGACCGGCCCCCAGAGCGAGCGATTCTGGTTGGCTGACTCGGTGGAGATAAGGCCGAAGCGTAAGGGCTCAGCAGCGCCGGCGAGGGCGGCGAGCAGTGCGCCGAGGAGCGGAACGAGGCGTGACTTCATAGAAAATTCAGGCGGCTTCAGGCTCGGGGTTGGCGCCGTAAATCTCGGCAAGGAGCGCAGGCGATAGGCCATCGGGCGGACCGTCGTAATAGATGCGGCCGTGCGAGAGGACAACGATGCGCTTGGCGTAAGCACGGGCGACCTCGACTTGATGGAGAGAGACAATCACGGTGGTGCCAGCATCCCGGTTGAGAGCGCGAAGCGCGTCCATCACCCGCGCGCCAGAGACGGGATCAAGCGAGGCGATGGGCTCGTCAGCGAGTACGAGGCTCGCTTTCTGCACAAGAGCGCGGGCAATCGCGACACGCTGCTGCTGGCCGCCGCTGAGTTCGGAGGCCCGGCGCCAAGCGCGGTCGGCAAGTCCAACCCGGTCGAGCGCTGCCCAAGCGGCTTCGCGCTGGGCTGGGGTGAAAAGCCGGGTCATCGCGCGCCAGAGCGGCAGCTGGCCCAGCACCCCGCAGAGCACATTGGTGAGCACGGGAAGGCGGCGAACAAGTTGAAACTGCTGGAAGATGAAGCCGATGTGCGAGCGAGTGCGGGCCAGGTCAGGCGCTGCGCGCCCCCGTGACTGGATGGGCCTACCCAGGCAGCTCACCATAGAATCGGGATGATTCTCTCCGATCACGAAGCCGTTGAGGGCACGGAGAAGGGTCGACTTGCCCGAGCCGGAGGCTCCCAGCAGCACGAGGAATTCTCCGGGCTGTACCGAGAGGTTGATGGCATCGAGCGCGAGCGTCTCGCCGTAGTGCTTGGAGAATTTTCGGACCTCGACCGCAGGGGCGACCATG